>JACDHG010000028.1 GCA_013821195.1 Propionibacteriales bacterium | reverse complement strand
CCGGCGCAGGAAGCCGGTGAACTGGCTGAACACCAGCGCACGGTGACCCTCGCTGACCACCTCCTCGAGGTGCTCGACAAGCACGTCGATCTTCGCCGAGCCCACAGTGTCGTAGGTGTCGTCGACAAGCGCGGGGTCGAGGCTGAGCTGTCGAAGCAAGGTCAGGGACCGCAGGATCAGGAACCGGTTCTTGTCAATGTCGTCGATGAGGCCAAGGATCTTCTGGCGCTCGCGCTGGAGGTGGGTCTCGTAGATCCGGCGATGGCGAGCGCTGAGCTCCACCGAGAGCACCGACTCCTGCTTGGGCGGGAGCTCGGTGGCGACCTGGTCCTTGGTACGGCGCAACATCAGCGGCCTGATCCGACGACGCAGCGAGGTGAGCCGCTCCCGGTCGCCCCGCTCGATCGGTTTGGAGTAGAAGTCGGCGAACGCCTTCGGCTGCGGGAAGAGCCCGGGCGCGACGATGGACAACATCGACCACAGGTCCATCAGGCTGTTCTCGAGCGGGGTGCCGGTGATCGCCAGCTTGAACGGCGTCACCAGCCTGCGCGCGCACTGGTAGGTCTTGGCGCGGTGGTTCTTGACGAACTGTGCCTCGTCGAGGACCAGCGCGGCCCAGTCGAGCGACTGGTAGTGGGCCTCGTCGATGCGGAACAAGGCGTACGACGTGATGACCAGGTCGGCGCCGGAGGTGGTCTCGGCGAGCGAGGTCGCCCGTTTGCGCTCGGACCTGTCGATGGTGACCACGCGCAGACCCGGCGCGAAGCGGCGCGCCTCTGTTGCCCAGTTGCCGACCACACTGGTCGGAGCGACGACCAGGAAGGGCTCCCCCGTGCTGGTGGGATGGCCGCGGTCACGGGCATGGCTGATCAGCGCGAGGGTCTGCAGCGTCTTGCCGAGCCCCATGTCGTCGGCGAGGATGCCGCCGAGCCCGTGGTCCCAGAGGAACCGCAGCCATTGGTAGCCGTGGAGCTGGTAGTGCCGGAGGTCGGCATCGATGCCTGCCGGTGGATCCGGCTCGGGCAGCTTGTCGAGGTCGAGGAGGTCTCCGACGGTGCGGGCCCAGCGTTGCGACTGCTCCTCCACGACCCCGAGCTCGACGAGCTCCTCCCAGAGTCCGGCCTGGAAGGGGTTGATCCGCAGGCCCTCGCTCTCGCGGTCGCTGAGGGCACGTGCCTCGGTGATCAGCCGGCTCAACGACTCGAAGACCGGGTCGTCGAGCTCGAAGTAGGTGCCGCTGTCGAGCACCAGGTGGGTGTCACCTGCCGCCAGGGCGGCGAAGAGCCGCGCGAACTCGACGTCGTGGCCGTCCACGGTGACCGTCACACCGAGGTCGAACCAGTCGGCGTCACGCGTGTCGGTGGCCGAGAGGGCAACCTCGGGCCGGGCATCCGCGAAGCGGAAGGCCGGCGCCCTGCCCTCGACCTCGACGTCGACCTCGGCCATCTCGCACAGCCGCGGGAGCAGCTGCTCGGTGAACATGACCGTCTCCATGCCGTGGAGACGCTGCTCCGGGATGATCCGCATGACGCCGGCCACCGAGATCAGCAGCGGCACTGGCTCGTTGGGCAGCTCGAGGCGCTCCAGCAGCTGCCGCTCGACGGCGGGGTCGCGGAGGTCGACACCCCCACCGGATGGGTGCAACGGGTGCCGCTGCCGAGTGCCGTCGACGTCATACGCGAACCCCCAGGTCAGCGCGACCGTGTTGACGCCGGAGTACGAGACGGTGAGGCAGAGTCGAGGACCCGAGATCTCCGGCAGCGGCACGCTGTCGTCGTCGGAACCGATCGGGGCTGTCTGGCGCAGCCGCGGATAGTAGCCCTGGACGAAGCGGTCTGCGTCAGCGGCCGGGATACGGAGCTCGCCCGCGTGCTCGACGAACCGCTGCAAGGGCTCGGTCAGCGGATGGTCGAGCCGGACCAGGACGGGCGGGTCGGCGTCCGACGCCGGCAGGATGAAGCACCCGTGCCCGGGGCTGCCGATGAACCCGACCTCGCTCAGGTCGAGGGGCTCACCGCCGACCCGCACCTCGGCCCGCAGGTAGAGGTCGGCATCGGGAGCACCCCGGGTGAGGTCGAGCCGGACGGCGGCAGGCTCGGAGCGTATGACGACCGGCTGGCCGCGGGCGCCGGCCGTGACCAGCGGCAGCGCCACCTCGCGCGCCCGGTCGAGCAGCGCCCACAGGGAGCGGCCGGCGTTGCCGAGGTCGATGGCCGGGTCGCGGCGGTAGCCGTATCCACCCTGGGCAAGGCGGTCGAAGTCCTTCAGGAGCTCGAGGTGGTCGGGGTCGAACCCGCGGTGGACGCCGGCGTACCGCAGGTCATCCCACGACATACCGGAGCGCACCCAGGTGCCGCTGCGGCCCTGCTGGACGGGTCGGATGGTCAGGCGCGGCGGCAGACTGCGCCGGGTCGCCCCTTGGCTGCTGGGTTGCCGGAGCTCGAACTGGAGGGCAACCGGCGTGAACGCCTCGGTGGTGTGCTGGGAGCTGTCGAGCAGGTTGGCGAGGTGCAGCTCCCAGGTCGGGACAGCGCGTACGTCGCAGGGGTGCTCCTCGGCATACTGTCTCCGGGCCGCCAGCATCAGCGCGGCCGCGTGCTTGCAGCCGACTGCCACTGGGCAGGTGCAGCTGGTCACGTGGGCGCTCGCGCTGAAGCCGCCATATCCCGGCAGGCCGAGCTGGAGCCACACCTGTGTGACATAGGCGTCTCGGCGGGTGCCCCTGACCTGACCCCTGATGGTCATCGTGTCGGAGTCGACGACGATGCCGAAGACCCTGCCGTGGTTGGCGTACTCGGCGCCGCGGGCGTAGGCCCCGCCGCCGGTGGCCCGCCGGATCGCACCATCGTCGAGGGCACGAGCAAGGTCCACCGACATGATCCTGAGACTACCGAGGACCGGCGACAGAGCAGCACTCAGACAACGACGCGTCGGCGGGCTTACCCCGGTCGTACCGCCGGCCGGCGGTGTATAGTGATGTATATGCACCGCACCCAGATCTACCTCGACGACGAGGAAGCGACGCTGCTGGCCGCGGCAACGAGGCGGACCGGCGCATCCCGCTCCGAGCTGATCCGGCGGGCCGTCCGGGCTCAGTACGGCGAGTCGACCCCGGCGACGCGGCTCGCGGCACTGCGAGCATCCGCCGGTGCCTGGACCGATCGGCCGGGGACCGGCGCAGACTATGTCGAGGAGATGCGCGCCGGTCTCGATGAGCGGTTGAGCCAGGTCGGGCTTCGGTGAAGCTGCTCGACACGTCGGTCGCCGTCGACCACCTGCGCGGCCTCGAGGCTGCGTCCGCGCTGCTCGAAGTCCTCGCAGGCTCTGAGGAGATCCTAGCCGCCAGCGAGCTGATACGTTTCGAGCTGCTGGTGGGGATGCGGCCCGGCGAGCACGACAGCCTCGAGGCATTCTGCGCGACGCTCGAATGGATCCCGGTGACGCAGCACATCGTCCACCGAGCCGCGGCATACGCGCGCTCGTATCGGGCGTCCCACTCCGGGATCGGAGTCGTCGACTATCTGCTTGCCGGCACCGCTGCGGAGGTCGGCGCCGACCTGTTGACGACCAACGTCCGGCACTTCCCCATGTTCGAGGGCCTTCTCCCGCCCTATGACTACAGCGACTGACCTACCGGCCGACCGGGTCGGTGAAGCGGTAGCCGCGGCTCTTGTAGAAGGTGATGATGCGCTGCACGCTGTCAACGGTGTTCTGGCGGTAGTTTCCCTCGCTACCGTCGTGCATCAAGATGTCGGGGTGCGCGGTCAGCTGGGTGGCGTTGGAGACGACGGTGCGCTGGAAAGACCTGCTGGGGTGCGACGGAGAGGTCCAGTCTCGAGTGTCGCGCGACCACTTCACCGTACTCATCCCGCGGGCGCGTGCCAGCCTGACAGTGGTGCTGTTGTAGACACCGAACGGAGGCCGGAAGAAGCACGGCTTGTAACCTCCGCGGACAGCGGCGGAGATGGAGCGCGTCGTCGAGTCCAGCTGCGCCTCCTGGCGCCTGGCGGACAGTCTTGTCATGTCGGCGTGGCTGTAGGTGTGGTTGCCCACGGTATGCCCCTCCGCTGCCACCCGTCGCACCAGCCGAGGGTAGGCGCGGGCGTTCGCACCGACCATGAAGAAGGTGGCGTGCACCCGGTTGGTCTTGAGGATGTCGAGCAGCTGAGGCGTCCAGCTGGGAGACGGTCCGTCATCGAAGGTGAGCGCCACGTTCTTCGGTACCGTGGCGGGCACCCTGGTAACCACGTCACCCTTTGGCGGGGGACAACGATTGTTGGCTGTCGTGGCTGTCGTGGCTGTCGTGGCTGCCGAGGCTGCCGGGGCGGCAGGCAACCGTCGCAGCGCAGAACTCGCAGGCCCGGTCACCGTTGCCGCGCAGATCATCGCGGTGGCCACGACGGCGGTCGTCACGCAAGCAGCCGTTCGTGTGACCATGTCAACCTTCGTACCGCGACCGGGAGGCTCGTCGATGTCAGCGTAAGCCGGACGAGCGGCTGCGCTACGGCTCGACACGCCGCAAGGGCATCCTCGTTTGCGAACTCACTCACTTGCCGTCGCGGATCTAGGGCGGCTGATCGTCTCGTCCTGGTTCAGGCTGCCGGGCGAGAACGCCTCGAGCGCACCGCCCTGTCTAAGGCGTCACCCAGGTGACGGTGACGGCAGTCGGCGGAGAGATCGTCAACTCACCGGTGAAGAACGCCTTGTTGACGATCGCGCTCCCGACCGGCGCGGTCGAGCGCACGAGCGTCGTCACCTTGACGGTCCCGGACTCACCAACGGGCACCGATCCCAGCTTCCAGCTCACCGTCCGGGTGTCCGGGTTGTAGGTCCCATCGGTCGATGCGGAGACGAACCGTAGCTCCGCCGGCAGGCGGTCTCGGATTTTCGCGTTGTCAGAGGCCGCAGGTCCGTGGTTGCTGTACGACACCTCGAACTGCACCTTGCTGGCACGCTCGGCGCTCGGCGGCCCGAACTTCGTCAGCGTCACGACCGGGTCACAGGACTGATCGGGGGTCGCGCAGCCATAGACGTCGAAGCCCCGGGCGATGTCCCCGGCGTAGATGTAGCCCTTGTACTCCTTCGCCGACCAGGTGTCCGCACCCGGCTGGATGTTCCATCCCCGCGTGTTACCCCAGGTGCTTCGGGGGTCCTCTTTCTGTCCGTCGTTGTCAATGGACGCTGACCGGAAGTTGATGTACCAGACGCCCGCCCCGTACCACGCCTGCGTCATCAGTCGCGACGCCAATCGGGACACGCCGTCGAAGCGAGCGTCGATCGGGCCCGGCGACGCGCTCCCGTTGCCGCCGATCCGGAACACGTGCGAGGTGCACGCCCGCTCTGCCCGACCGATCGGGTCTGGGGAAGCAACGCTCGGGTCGGGGTTGAAGTACGTTCCCAACTTCACCGGCTGGGCGACGCTAGCGTTCGCCGTACGACGAGCGGCACCGGGGACCGGGGCCAGCGCCCAGTAGTGCGTGCCGCCGATCGTCCCCAAGTCGTTCTCGTTGCAGTCGGTGTTCGTCACCCCTCCGCCGCGCTCGTCGGAGATCACCAGGATCTTGCCGTCTGCGGTGGTGTCCGCCTGGTGTGACAGCTCAAGGTTGTGCGTGTTGGCCAGCCCAGTCTCGTTACTCCGACCACATGCGGCAGGGCCGGCGTCGGGGCAGGCGAAGTTGGGGATGATCGTCTTGGTGGGCACTCTGCCGTCGCGCAGTAGTCGAGCGGTGTTCACGATGAACGTGGAGTTCAGGGCGGCAACGTACATGGTGTCGCCGTCTTGGGAGAAGAACACGTCATGCGGCCGCCACAAGCCGCACGCGCTGTTGGCCGCGGCCTCGTCCTTGGGCGGGCAGCCTGACGTGTCGAAATGGTTGTACGGCACGTCCCGTCTGCTGCTGCCCAGGTTGGGGGAAGGCGGTCGCTTTATCACAATGCACTGGAAACTGGCGTTTGCCGGGCATCTGCTCGCGTCGCGACGCGACTCGTCGATGAGCCGGTAGTTGTGCCGGTTGCGGTTGAAGAACTGACCCTTGGGCAGGTTGCGCAGGTCAAAGATGTCGACAGCCCAGTCCGAGCTGGGGTTGGAGATGGCAAGGTACTTGCCGGACGGGTGGAGTGTCGAGTTGTGGGCACCGCCCGGCGGGTTGGGGAAGCAGGTCTTGGTGGTCGTCGTGAACGCCGGGGTCAGTGGACCTGGGTTCGCGGCGTTCTCCGGGTTGAAGTGCAGCTGGAAGACGTCGACCCCCTGGCCGTTCGCCTCCGGGTAGCGTGTGGCCAGGCAGGTGGAGCTCGTCACCGGCCCTCCCGCGACCCCGTCATAGCTCAGGACCGCGATGTTTCCCCTGACCTGGACGTCGTTCTGGTAACCGGTGGTGAAATTGCGGCCGGCTGCGCGTGGTCGCATCGGATTGGTGATGTCGAAGATCCGCAGGCCGCCGCCGATCGTGCCCACGAACGCGTAGTCGCGGATCTTGTTGTTGGCTTCGTTGTATCATGCGTCGTTTGCTGACTCAGCACAACCCGACGCGTGGGGGTAGTCGGGCGAGCGATCCTGGAACTCGAGGATGCTCGGGTTGACGATCTGGCCGCCGCGGATCTCGATGGCGCGGCTGATCGTCTCGTCCTGATCCCAGCCGGACGGTCCTGCGAGCACCGTCTCGAGGAACGGCAGCAACGCCTCGCTGATCTCCCACGTCGCCGAGTTCCACAGGTACGACGGGCTGTGATCCACGCCGTAGTAGAGGATGTGGTCCCCCACCTCGAACGTCGGCTCGGCGAACGACGTTGGCCGAGCCCAGTCGAACCCCATGCCCTCGTCGCACGACACATCGACGACCAGGCTGCCGGGACGGAACGCGTCGAGGTCCTCTGACCGCAGGTACACCAGCGGCGCGTTGGGGTCCTGCAGCGTGCAGTTGACGACGATGTCGCTCTCGGCGAGGAACGGGGCGAGCGGCACCCGACCGCGGTCGGTGATCACCCGGCTCAGATGCGGCGCCGTGTCGTCGTGGTCGAACTGGACGATGCGCACCGAGTGGATCGGGGCGCCGACCGCGGCGACGCTGCGGTTGGTGAGGACCCGTACGTCGTGGACGCCATGGGCGTTGAGGGCGGTGACCGCACCCCGCGCGGTCGCCCCGAACCCGATCACGACCGCGCGCAGCCTGCGCCCGTAGTCGCCCGTCAACCCGCTCAGCTCGAGGGCGTGCAGCACCGAGCAGTAGCCGGCCAGCTCGTTGTTCTTGTGGAACACATGAAGGCCGAACCCGCTGTCGCTCGCCCAGTGGTTCATGGCCTCGAAGGCGATCAGCGTCAGACGCTTGTCGATGGCGAGCTGAGTGACGTCGCGGTCCTGCACGCAGTGCGGCCAGCCCCAGAGGATGTGACCGTCGCGCAGCTCGGCGAGGTCACTCGGCTGGGGCTTGGGCAGCAGGATGACATCCGCGGCGGCGATGACCTGCTCCCGTGAACAGACGCGGCCGACCAGCGGCTCCAGCTGGCTGTCGGAGAGCCCGAACCTGTCGCCGTACCCGTGCTCAAGGAAGATGCGGTCTCGCAGGGCCTCGTCGATGCGGTCGAGGTGGCTCGGATGGATGGGGAGTCGCCGCTCGTCTTGCTTGCGCGACCTCGCCATGACGCCGATGCTCAGCGCGTTCACGGGCATGTGGCGGACCTGTTGGACAGGGACGTCGTCGGTCTGCGGGCCGGGACTATGTCGTTGTCCGCTTGGTCGTGGTCCGCTTGCCGGTCGGCTTCGTGGCGCTGGTCCGCTTGCCGGTCGGCTTCGTGGCGCTGGTCCGCTTGCTGGCGGCGCGCTTGGCCGTGCCGCTCGCCGACTTCGTCGTACCCGCTGACGACGTCGTGCCACCGCTCCCCGACTTCGTCGTCGATCGTGAGGCTGAGCCGGTCTTCTTGGTCGAAGCGCGTTTGGCCGACTTCTTGGCGGGCGTTCGTTTGGTCGTCGAGCCGGCGGCTGCTCGACGTCCGGTGCCCGCTGTGCGCAACGCCCGCTGGGGGCTGCCTGCCTGCACCTGGTCGGAGGCGTCTTCAGTCGCCACGGCCGCCTTCTCCTCGGCCAGCTTCGCCAGCTGCTTCGTCGCGGTCTCCTGCTGGGACGCCAGGACCCGCTCGGCTTTACGCCGATCCTTCCTTGCTGTCTTGAGTGTCTGGCGGGCTTCGTCGAGCTCTCCGGCGAGCCGTTTGGCGGTTTGGCGCTGCTCCCGCAGCGACTCCTTCAGCGAGCCCACCGAACTGTTGGCCTCGTCGTGAGCCTTGGTCGCCTCGGCGACCCACCCCTGGGTGGCCTCCACCTCGGACGTCACGCGCTCGGCCTTGGCCTGGCGTCGTTCGACCTTCTGTCGCAGCTGTTCGGTGTCTTCGGACATACAGTCGTGCCTCCTGAGCGTTTGCCGGGCGCAGGCAGACTACGCCTCGTCTGTCTGTGTACCCCTCAGCGCGTCTTCTATCTCCGCGCGCAAGCCGCGTTGGTCTCGCGGTGCTTGCATGCGGACTCGGTCCGTCACCGGTAGCGGCGGGCGACGTTGGGTGCCTGCGACTCCCCCGGGCTCCACCGCGAGATCCAGGGGCCGGTGCCCTCTGACGGGTCGAGCACACCTGACTCGAGCCAGCCGAAGTCGCCGTCGAGGACGCGCGTAGCGATACGCCGGTCGGCCGCATCGGTGTTGCGCCACAAGGCATCGAACAACGTCTCGGCGCGCAGCCGCGCCTGGGCGCAGAACGCTTCGGCGAGCTCGTACGCCGCGATGCCTTGGCTTGGCTCCTCGAGCCGCAGCATCTCTGCGCGTGAACAGGCCGCCGCCATCGCGAACAGCTCCGCGCCGATGTCGACGATACGGCCCAGGAAACCCTGCCGGTACTCGAGGTTGGCCTGCCAGCGGCTCATCCCGTAGAACGTCTGGCGGGCGAGCTTGCGGGACGCGCGTTCGACGTACCTGAGGTGCTTGGCGAGTGTCCCGAACTCGTCGTACGACGTCGGCACCGTGCCCTTGCCCACGACGAGTTTGGGCAGCCACCTGGCGTAGAAGCCGGTCGCCTTGACCGCCGCCCTCGCCTTCGCCGCCGTGTCGGCGTCCGGCGACGCGAGGTCTCCCGCGGCGGACAGGTGGGCGTCGACGGCTTCGCGGGCGATCAGCAGTCGCATGATCTCCGACGACCCCTCGAAGATGCGGTTGATCCGCAGGTCTCGCACCACCTGCTCGGCGGGAACGGCTCGCTCACCTCGCGCGGCGAGGGAGTCGGCGGTCTCGAAGCCGCGGCCGCCGCGGATCTGCACCAGGTCGTCGGCGACCAGGCACGCCATCTCGCTCGACCAGAGCTTGGCGAGCGCCGCCTCGATCCTGATGTCCTTGGTGCCGGCGTCGGCGAGCTGTGCCGACAGGTCGAGGACCGCCTCGAGGCCGAACGTCGTCGCTGCCATGAAGGACAGTCGCTTCGCGACCGCCTCGTGCTCTCCGAGCGGCTTGCCCCACTGGACCCGCTCGGCGGACCACTCACGCGCGATCTTGAGGCACCACTTGCCGGCGGCGGTGCACATGGCGGGGATGGACAGCCGTCCGGTGTTGAGCGTGGTGAGAGCGATCTTGAGGCCCTGGCCCTCGCGGCCGAGCCTGCCCTCGACCGGCACCCGCACCTGGTTGAACCGGGTCACGCCGTTCTCGATGCCCTTGAGGCCCATGAAGTCGTTGCGGTGCTCGACGGTGATGCCAGCCGCGTGAGCCTCGACGACGAACGCAGAGATGCCGCCTTGACCGCCGTCGTGCTTCGGCACCGCGGCCATCACCACGAGGAGCTCGGCGATCACGCCGTTGGTCGTCCACAGCTTGACGCCGTCGAGGATGTACGCCGAACCGTCCTGCGTCGGCGTGGCGGTCGTGGCGAGCCGGGCCGGGTCCGACCCGACATCGGGCTCGGTCAGGAGGAAGGCGCTGATGGCTCCCTGGGCGCACCGCGGCAGGTACTCCTGCTTCTGCTCCGCGGTGCCGAACATCTTGACTGGCTCCGGTACGCCGATCGACTGGTGCGCCGACACGAGGGTGCCGATGCTCGGGTGCACCGAGCCGATGAGCATCAGGGCCTTGCCGTAGTACGACATCGACAAGCCGAGCCCGCCGTACTCCTGCGGGATCTTCATGCCGAAGACGCCGAGCTCGGTGAAGCCCTTGATGTAGTGGTCGGGGATGATCGCCTCGCGCTCGATCACACCTGCGTCGAGCGTCTCGCAGTAGGCACGCAGCCGGGCCAGGAACTCGTCGCCTCGCTCCGCGTCGGCCGGCTCGGCGCGGGGATGCGGGTGGATCAGTGCGAAGTCGAACCTGCCGAGGTACAGCTCCTTGGCGAAGCTCGGCCGGGTCCACTCGGTCTCTCGAGCGGCCTCGGCGACCTCGCGAGCCTGGCGCTCGCTGACATGGGTCTCACCGTGCTGGCCGGCGTGACCCGGCTCGACCTGCTGTGCCTGTGCCTGTGTCTGTGTCTGTGCCTGGGTCTGGGTCGCGTCTGTGCTCACCGGGACCCCTTCCGTAGCGTCCATCGGAACCGTAGTTACCCGAGGGTAGCGCCAGCCGAGAACTACCTCCCGCTCAGGTCACGCGACCCCAATCGGAGGCGACGACAACGCCGTCCTCAGGTCGCGGCAATAGGCTCTGCCCGAGGAACCGACAAGAAGGCGGGTGGTCAAGGTGAACAAGACCTGGATGCTGGTCGTCGCAGCACTGATCGTCGTCGCCCTGGTGGTCGTCGTGGCCCTCAGCTTCGGCGGCTCGGGCGGCGGCGGCGGCGGCGGTGGCGGCGGTGGCGGGTACTAGGACGTCGGGATGAGGCGTCAAGCCCCATCCCCGTTTTGCGATTCGTCCGACCCTGCGCGGGGAGTTTCCGTTGTGCTGAGTCGGACGAATCGCCGGATGATGTCGATCGAGCGTCAGCGCTCGCGGGGAGCCTCGTAGATCAGCAGCTCGGTGTCGGCGACCTCGCCGTCGTCGTCAGGGGCCGCCAGGAGCCGGATCGTGTCGCCATCGACCTCGACTGCGACCGGATTGCGGGTGGCGACGTGGCCAGCCGCGGAGAAGTACTGGAACGGCACCTCGTGCAGGATCTCGTTGTCTCGGAGGTCGAGCAGCACCAGGCCGCCGAGCTCGTAGCTCCCGCCGGTGGCGGTGGGCAGCCCGGTGACGCCGGTGCACAGCTGCTTGGCCCTCTCGACGTATGCGCAGTCCTGGTAGTCGAGGAAGTGGTTCAGGTTGGCGACGCGCTCGACCAGCCTGCCGTGGCGTGTCCAGGTGAACAGCGTCCGCGACCCCCAGCTCACACCGTGGATCTTGCCCGTGGTCTGGTCACGCACGACGCCGCCGACGTGGTCGGCGTACCGGAACTCCTCCGTCACGGCATAGGTGTCGGGGTCGATGGTGTAGACGATCGCGTCGCTGTTGGGGCGGTACTCCGCCACCGGCACCCAGATGTCCTGGCCGTCGAAGTCGATGCCACCGGGGTGGTAGATGGTGCCCTCGCCCACGACGATGTCGCGGAGCAGCTCGCCGTCGCGCGTCAGCACGAGCACGTGACCGACGCCTTTGCCTGGCGACCGGTCGTACCCGTCGATCGGCGCGGGGTAGCGCACGGTCGGCTCGATGATCTCGACGGTGGACATGAAGATGGTGTCGCCGACGAGCGCGAAGCCCTGCGGATGGTACGTCGGGAAGTCGAGCGCGATGCGGTCGGTGAGCTCCCACGGCGTGGATCGATCGAGGTTGCGCACCTCGGTGGCGACATCCCCGTCACGCTTCTTGGCCGCGCTGCCGACCTCGGAGGGGGCAGCCGAGACGCTGACCGCGGCAAGGGCGGAGATCACGGCAAGGCTGGCAAGGATGGTGAGTGCTGGGACGAGACGACGCATGAGGGCTCCTGGGGATGCGGTGGCTTTCTCCAAGTCTTGCCGTCTCCCGACGTGGTGTAAACGCCCGCACGGCGAACACCAGCCGTCGAGCTGGTCGGCGCCTCAGCCTCGGGAGCCGAGCGTGTGGCTCATTCCGGGAGCTCACGCCCCGGCCAGCCGCGCATCATCGATGAGAAGCGGTCCGCCTTGGAGCGCTCGAGACCGTCCCGGAGGATGTCATGATGGTCGAACGCGAGTCGGTCACGCCGCGCGAGCAACCAGGTCACCGGCCGCCACTCGGCATCGGTCGCGTCGTCGCCGCCGGCCGGCTCGCGCGGGTCAGTCGACACAGCGAGGTAGGCGACACTGACGGTTCGTCCCCGCGGGTCGCGATCGGGACGCCCGTACGACGCGAGCTGCTCGATGCGCATCCCCCGGACGGAGATGCCGGTCTCCTCCGCGAGCTCGCGCTCCACCGCTGCATCGAGATCCTCATCGACGTCGACGAATCCCCCCGGTAGGGCAAGCCGACCCTTGAAGGGCTCGCCACCACGCGTGACGACAAGGGCGTGCACGGCGCCTTCTCGGATCGTCAGGACCACCGCGTCGACAGTCACCGCGAACGGCGGGTACTTCGAGGTGTAGGCCATGTCGCTCAGGTTAGGCCCACCGAGGCGAGCTCATGTGCGGAGTGCGGTCGTCACTGACGACCCCGGGACTGTCGGTGGTCGGTGAGACGATGGGTGTCTTGGTCGAAGCAGTGGGGTCGGAGCAGCAGAGGGGTCGAGATGGACAAGCAAACCGAGTGGCTGGCGGCGTACGTCGAGCAGTGCATGCGGGAGAGCTGGGGTGACGAGGCTGACGGCCTCGGCTGCTTCGGCGACATGATCGCCTTCCGGCTGGGGACGGCGGCGTGCATCGTGCGGGTGGAGGCGGGCGACCCGGCGATGGTCCGGGTGATGGCGAAGGCAGTGCTGGGCGTGCGTCCGACCGCGAAGCTCCTCCGGGAGCTCAACGAGGTCAACGCACGCTCCCGGATCGCCAACGCCTGGTGGGACGACGGCGACGTCGTTGTCGAGTGCTCGCTGTTCGCCGAGTCGGTCAGCGAGCACTCCCTCGATGAGGCCTGCGGCGCCGTCGCCCAGGTCGCCAACGACATCGGCGTCGGCTTCGCCGCCATGTTCGACGGGTCGACGCCGTACCCGCCGTTCGCGAGCGACTCCGAGGACGCTGCCTGACAGCCCGACTGGCAGCGCCTCGGCGTAGCATCCTGGCTGCGGTCAGCTCGCTGAGAGAAGACGTCGCAGGAGGTCGGGTCCACCGACGGCAACGATGTAGTCGGGGTCGCCGCACACGATCAGCTCGTCACGGGCGCGGGAGAGCCCGACGTACAATCGCTCCTTGGCGCGGTCCCGCTGCGTCGTGTCGTTGACGGCGAGGACGACGACACGCCGCTCAAGGCCCTTGAAGCCCAGCACGTGCCCGTAGAAGACCTGGTCGTCATCCCAGAAGGACGCCCAGTACTCGTCGTGACCCTCCTCCTGCCGACTGGTCTGCTCGGGGTGCCGCGATCCCGTCGTCAACAAGGCGATGTCCTGGGGCCGCCAACCCGACTTGAGCAGCTCCTCGACCACGTCGTCGGCCGCGTCGATCGCACCCTCACCGGCGCATTGAACGAACCTCACCTCCGGGCCGAGACCGCCCCGGGAGTGCATCCGCGTCAGCGCCAGCGACTGGAACGTGTCAGCGATCTGGCGGGTGTTGCGCAGGTTGTGCTCGAGCACGAACACCGCCTGGCACTCCGGCATACCGCCGAACCGTGCGAACACCCGCTGCCCCTCGTCGCTGAACAGCGACAGTCGCCCCGCCTCCTGGTCCCTGAGTGCGGCGAGAACCGCCGGCCACCACAGGTCGGCGAAGTCCTGCGCCTCGTCGACGACGACGGCGTCGAAACGCTTCCCCGCAGGGAAGGTGCCCGCAACCTCGACCATCTCGCCAGGCAGCCGCTCCTCCCAGTACTGGCCGTCGGCGTCCCCGTCCGGCGACGGCGCCACCCCCCAGTAGTCGGTGCCGAGGCCATGGAAGGTGCCGACGTACGCCGGCTGCTCCCGGCGTGGCCACTCGCCCGTCACCCGTTTGAAGTACGCCGCCAAGCCGCGTGAGTAGCACACCAGCGCGACCCGCTCACCGCTGCGCTGAAGCCGTCGCGCCTGCTCGAGAGCCAGCCACGTCTTGCCCGAGCCGGCGCCGCCCCGGATCTCCATCCGGCGGATCAGCCTCGAGACCGCGAGCAGCATCCCCTGCTGCTCGGTCAGGTGGTCGGCGAGTGCGTCTCGTTCGGCCGCTCTGCCGATCACGTCGGCCTGGGGGAAGCCGCGGCCCCGCAGTATCTCCGCCACGACGTCGACATCGTCGTACGACGGGACGCGACAGCCGCCCTCCTGCCGGAGAGCGATGCCCGTCAGGGACCCGACCAGGCCGTCGAGGTCGTCGCGACCGAAGGCCATGTAGCGCGGGCACTCCGGCACCGCGAAGTCGTCGGGGATCGCGGTGAACGGGAAGACCACCGCGTGTGCCCAGCGCACCCGGCCGCGGCTGCCCCATCGGGGATCGGCCTCGACATAGGTGCGCAGACCGTACATGCCCTGACGCGCCTGCCGGATCGGGTCGACGCGCTGGCGGTTGCCGTTGCGGCTGGTCTGCCGCCACTGCTCGCCGTCGTACGTGACCTGGCCACCCTTGACCTCGAGCACGACGAAGCCTGCCTCGGGCAGCGCGAGGAAGAAGTCCACCTCGGCGTTCTTGCGGTCGTCGGTGACCCGTTGGTTGGCCCACAGGCGATCGGTCTCACCCAAACCGGCCTCGAGCAGCCGGCCGACGACCCTCTCACCCTCCGACGTGTAGCCGTCACCGCTGGCTGGCATCAGCTTCTCCTGTCGTCATTGCCATCTCGGCATGGACGCCGAGCAGCCGGACAGCACGGTCGGCGTCGAGCTTGGCCGTGAGGGCGACGGCAGCCGCAGCGATCGCTTCGGGGTCGGCGGTCGGCGCCGCAAGCGTCAGGCTGCGGGTGTGGGTCTGGAACGGCGCGTAGCGCACCTTCAAGGTCACCCGGACCGCAGGGCGGCCTTCCTCGCGCAGATCCCCGGCCACCTGCTCGGCGAGCCGACGTACCTCGGTCTCGACCTGGGCGGTCTCAGTCAGGTTCTGCTGGAACGTCGTCTCTCGGCTGTGACCCCGGGCGGTGTACGGCGACCCGTCGACCGGCGACGAGTCGACGCCGCGGGCGAGCCGCCGGTACCAGGGCCCCATCGTCGGACCGAGCTGCGCAGCGAGGTGCTGCGGGTCGGCCTGGGCGAGCTCGGCCACGGTGGAGATATCGAGACCGGCCAGGCGTCTCGCCGTCTTCCTGCCGATCCCCCACAGCGCATCCGTGGGCCTGTCGGCCATCACGGCATACCAGTTGGCCTCGGTGAGCCGGAAAATGCCGCGTGGCTTGCCGAAGTCGGTGGCGATCTTGGCGCGCAGCTTGTTGTCGCCGATGCCCACCGAGCAGTGCAGCCCGGTCGCCGTCAGGACTGCCTCTTGGGCGCGGCACGCGAACGTCTCGGGATCGTCGACCTCGACACCGAGGAACGCCTCGTCCCATCCGAGCACCTCGACCACCACGCCGAGAGAACGCAGGCTCTGCATCACGGCGACGGAGGACTCCTCGTACGCCGGAGCGTCCACCGGCAGGAAGACCGCATCAGGGCACTTACGGGCCGCGATCCGCAGCGCCATCCCTGACCCGACGCCGTACTCGCGTGCCTCGTACGACGCCGTCGACACGACCCCGCGCTCAGACGGGTCACCCCGGCCACCGACGACGAGCGGCCGACCAGCCAGCTCGGGGCGCCGCAACACCTCGACAGCAGCGATGAACTGGTCGAGGTCGACGTGCACGACCCACGAGAGCGCCATGGCCCAAGTCTGCCGTGCCGCATGTCGATTCGTCCGGCTGACTCACGTCGATCTACCCGCAGCGGGGCGGACGAACCCGCTGACGGCTCAGACGGCGTACCTGCGCGACGCATCACCGATGGTGGCCGCCTGCCGGTACCACTACGGAAACTGACGCCGGTCGTCCGCAACCCGTATGAGGGCTTGTACCCGCGCGGCTCGTGTCATACGGTGACTGCGATCACACGTGTCCCTCACCCCAGGAGTAACCGGTGAAGAAAGTTCTCGTCAGTGTGGCGATCCTTGCCCTGGCAGCAGCCGCACCCGGCGTCGCCAGCGCAGGACCGTCCAGTCTCGACGCCGCCGCAGCCACGAAGGCCGCGGCCAGGGAAGGCGATCCGGCTCGCCATCAAGACCACGTACTGAAGAACCCGCTCGCAGAGAAACAGGATGCCCTGCGGACCAAGGCCCTGCAGAAGGTGCTCGCGGGCAAGGCGCGACCGGTTGGCGACAACCGAGTCGTCGCCATCAACAAGGGCCAGTCGGTAGAGCTGCGCCGCGAGGGCGAGGACCCGATCCTCACCGTGCTCGGCGAGTTCGGCGACGAGCGCGCCGTCCACACCAGTCACGGCAGCCACGGCGGCACCCCCGGACCTCGGCACAACCAGATCCCCGAGCCCGACCGCCGCGTCGACAACACCACGATCTGGGAGCCGGACTTCTCCGAGGCATACTACGAGAAACTGCTCTACTCCCAGAAGAGCGGCGTCAACTCGATGGCTAACTACTACATCGAGCAGTCGTCGAACCGCTACAGCGTCAACGGTGATGTGACCCCGTGGGCGAAAGTGCGCTACAACGCGGCCAGCTACGGCGCCGACTACTGCGGCAGCATCGTCTGCGCCGACACCTGGTACTTCGTCGACGACTCCGTCGACGAATGGGCAAAGACGCTC
>JACDHG010000252.1 GCA_013821195.1 Propionibacteriales bacterium | reverse complement strand
CAGCTGCTTGTCGTCGATCGCCCTGCGCAACTGCTCGATGAGCTCGATGCGTTGAAGTCGCTCGTCACCGAACGACAGCCGGTAGATCTCGTGCCGGTTCTTGCCCTGGCCCTTGGCGTGGTACATCGCGAGATCGGCGTGGCTGAGCAACGTCTCGGCGGAGTCCCTGCTCGCGGAGAGGGCCACGCCGATCGTCAACGTGACGGAGAAGTCCTCGCCCGCGACCTCGATCCGTCGTCGCAGGGAGTCGAGGATTCGCTCGCAGGTACGCGTCACGATGTCGGTGTGCTCGACTCCCTCGAGGAGGACAGCGAACTCGTCGCCGCCGAGCCGCGCCACGGTGTCGTCCTTGCGGACGCAGGCGCTGATACGCCTACCGACCTCCACAAGGAGCGCATCTCCTGCCGCGTGGCCGAAGAGGTCGTTCACTCGCTTGAAGCCGTCGAGGTCACAGAACAACAGTGCCAGCCGCCCGTCTCTTCCGGTCTGCTTGGCCATCGCTTGCTCAACCCGGTCCATGAGCAGCGACCGGTTGGGGAGGCCTGTCAAGGGGTCGTGCCACGCCTGGTGAGCCATGTCGTCGCTCAGTCGCAGCCTGGTGAAGGCGTCCTCAGCCACGGCGACGAGGGCTGCAAGCGCCTGCTCGCGGTCGGCCTTGTCGGTCCTGGTGGAATGTGCCTGGCTCAGTCCCGGGCCAACCATCCACAGGTCACTCGTGCTCCCGTGGACTGCGACACCGATCTCCTGTTCTTGTGGCGCCTCTGGCCGGATCTCCATCCGCGGATCGCGCAGCAGGTCGCTCGCCCCGGCCCGCAGTAGTTCCAGCACGACCGCTCTGTCGCTCGCCGTCTGGACCCTGACGGTGGTGTCGAGCAGGATCTTGAGCCGACGTGCTTGGTCGGCTCCGCGCGACTGCGCCCGGGACGCGAAGAGGATGGTCGCGACGGGTACGACGAGCAGCCCTGCGGACCAAAGAGGCAGGTGTCGCACGACCACCGCCCCCAGATAGCCAAGAGCGGCGATTCCCAGGAACGCGATGAGCGGTCCGGGGATCTCTGTGGGAGAGAACGCCTCGCGGAACTTGGACTCGTCATCGATGACCAGGGATATTGCTGACACCACGAAGTCGACGACGAAGTAGACGACCCCCGCGAGGCCGGCGGCCAGCAGCTCACGAGGGCTCGTCGGCGCACCTGACCGAGTGAGCTCGAGGACGAGGATCGCCAGACCACCGGCGGTCACGCCGAGTGCGCTGTTGAAGATCTGCGTCGAGCGCTTCTTCTCGGACAGCACCTGTCCGAGCGTGACACCCAGGGACCAGACGACGAGCGCCGTCTCAGGTTGGGCGATGGTGCCGAGGAATATGAGGATGCAGGTATCGAGCCCGATCTCGATGCCGCCGCCCTGACGACCCACCAGCATCGGGAACCAGCCCATCACCATGATGAGTGGCACTGCCAACAGATAAAAGCTCTCGAAAGTCGACGCGTGGGCGACCTGGAGCGTCAGGGCGCAGAGGGCGACGACAGCGCCGATGACGCCTACTCCGGAGTCGAAATGCCGACTCGCCTTGACGCGCGTCATACCGAGGGTGCCTCTCGTGCACCAGGCATGGCGACTGTGCGCGAGACGAACTCGACACAGCCGTTGGAACGACGTGTGGCGTCTGCGAGCGTGGACCTGCATATGTTGCACGCTGCGACCACTGCACTACACACAGGGACAGCGTACGGGCGAGGTCGCGGGTGCGCGTCGGTTTCGCTCCATCTCGAGCCGTCCGTGCATGCCTGCTCATGAGTGCACCGAGGGTGGGGCATCCCCTGTTTCGGCTCGAGCTTGAATACCCGGCCTGCGGCGGCAAGGATCACACCCATGACCACCAAAGGCTTGATCGTCACCCTGCACGCCCGTGAAGGCAAAGAGGCCGAGGTGGCTGACTTCCTGTCCTCGGCGACGCCGCTCGTCCAGGCCGAGGAAGGCACCACTGCCTGGTTCGCCCTTCGCCTCGACACCTCGACGTTCGCCATCGTGGACGTCTTCCCCGATGACGCCGCCCGCGACGCGCACCTCTCCGGTCGCGTCGCAGAGGCGCTCTTCGCCCGCGCGGACGAGTTGTTCGCCCAGCAGCCGACCGTGCAGCAGGTGGACGTGCTGGCTGACAAGCTGCCAGGGCACACCGCCGGGGAGCAGGACCCCGGATGGCAGGCGTCGGAGTGGGCTTCGAAGGATCGTGGGGATGAGCATCCGCATGACCACGAGTCGGGTTGGCAGGCGTCGGAGTGGGCCTCGAAGGACCTGCCGGGTGACCCACCCTCCCGCCAGTCGCCCTCCTGATCAACGCGACGCTCGACGGAGAACGACGTTCGAGCGTTCAGCGCAGGCAGCTCGCGGTTCCCGAGTCGAGCACTGTGCCGTCAGTGGTACGGAACCGCCAGGTGTAGCTGCCGTCTCGTAACGTCAAGAACAGCGCACCGGCGCCCGCCGCATAGCGGGAGCGTGATCCGTGGATAGTCTCTTTGAACGGGTACAGGCTCTTGCCCCCGGTGCCGACGACGAAGGAGCGCAGCCCGTCCGCCGCGATGGCACCTGAGTTGTGCCGTGGGGCGAAGCGCTCGTAGTCGTGATCGTGACCGGCGAGCACCAAGTCCACCTGATGGCTGTCGAGTGTCGGCCAGAAGCGGGCCGCCCATGCGCTGTTGCCGTGCTCACCGGACGAGAATCGTGGATGGTGCATCGCCGCGAGCGAGCAGCGCCGCGGGTTGGCCGTGAGGTCCCGCTGGAGCCACCGCGCCTGCGCGGCGCAGTCGGCCTGGTCGCAGTTGGAGTTCAGCACGTAGACGCGCCAGGCACCCAGGTTCTCGGCGTACCAGACTCGCTGGTTCGGGACCCGTGCACCGAAGTACGACAAGAACCCTTCGGCGCCCGGGTCCCGGTAC
>JACDHG010000027.1 GCA_013821195.1 Propionibacteriales bacterium | reverse complement strand
GGAAGGAACCGGCGGCGTCCCTGGACTCTTGGATTCGTCCGGGTGGGTTTGGCTGGGGTGACCCGCGTTGGGGCGGACGAATCGGAGGTGTGGGATTGGTCCGGGTGGGTTTGGCTGGGGTGACCCGCGTTGGGGCGGACGAATCGGGGGTGTGGGGTTGGTCCGGGTGGGTTTGGCTGGGGTGACCCGCGTTGGGGCGGACGAATCGGGAGGTCGAGCGGGCAACGGGGGGTTCAGGGGTTCAGGGGTTCAGCACAGACCGAGGTCGAGTCGACGTCGTACGCCGCCCAGGCATCGGGCACCGAGCTCACGCCGGAACGCCGGCAGGCGCGGCAGGCTTGGATGCGGCGGTTGCCCCGACATCATCAGGGCGTAGACGCCGAGGCCGACGAGGAATCCGGTGATGTCGGCCTGCTCGCCACCGGAGAGATCAACGGTGTCGACGATCGTGTCGAACTCGGCCGACTCGACCCACTCGAGCCCGAAGCACACAGCGTCGCCCCACCGCTGCCCGCGCTTGGACATGCCCCAGTCGAGCAGCACCGGCTGCCGGTCGTGGTGGCGGATGAGGATGTTGTCGTGACGGATGTCCCAGTGGCAGAACGACTCGTCCCGATGGTGCTCCAAGGTCAGACCGGCGAGATCGAGCAAAGCACCGAGGTCGCTGCGTGCCCACGCGGGCAGGGCTGCGAGCTCGACCTCTGCCGCCGCATCAGCGCGGGCGAGGTGCTTCTGCAGCCCCTCGCGGTTAGAGACGGTGGGCAGGTGCGGCAGCGGTGGCGTCAGCTCGTGTGACTGCTGGTGCACGACCTCGAGCACCGCCGCTCGGTCGGAGGCGTCGTCCCAGTCGGGGTGGCGGCCATCGACGTCGTCGAGGAGCAGCGCCACCCAGTCGCCGTCGTCGTACGCCGCCTGCAGTCCAGCCCGATAGGGCGCGGGTGGGAGCGTCTGCAAGACGGCGCGCTCGTGCCGGAAGTGCGCCGGGGTCTCGGGGTGGATCTCGCTCCCGACTGCCTTGACGAAGGCGGTGCGACCGTTGGCGGCTCGCACGGTGGCCGCCACGGCCGGCGACATGCCACCCGTCCTTGGAACCACCTCGACGACGGCGGCGCCAAGCTCTGCCTCGACGAACGCCCTCACCAGCCCGGGCAGCTCGGCGTACGGCATGCGAACCCCCGCCAGGCGTGTCTCACCCATCGGATTCGTCCGACCCAGCGGAGTGGTTCCGGGTGGCGCCCACCCGGACGAATCGGAAGGCCGGAGAGGGGGACAGGCGTTCCTCGAGCCAGTCGCGTGTCACGTCGGCGTACCAGGACTGGTGGTCGCGGATGTGCGGCGACCCGATCGGGACTGCGTCGTGCCTGGCGATGCCCCAGAACGACCACAGGGTGGCGAGAAGACAGTCGATCGCGCGCGCCGAGACGTCGCGGGTGAGCGGATGGTGGGCGATCAGTGGCTCGACGTCCACCCCATCCCCGCGGGCCGACAGCAGCAAGCAGATCACGTCGATCCAGGGAGCACCGAGCACCGGCCAGTTCCAGTCGACGAACCAGACCTGCCCGTCGGCCCCGATGAGCACGTTGTCGTCCCGCAGGTCCATGTGTACGACGCTGCTCCCGCACAGCAGCTCGCGTCCGTCGGCGCACAGGCGTTCCACTGTGTGCAGCCAATCGCTGTCACCGTCGCGATCCCTGATGCGCTGCAACCGCCAGTCGAGACGGGCCAGGAGATGCTCGGCCAGTGGTTCGAGATCGAGTGCGGCCGGAACCCGGGCGAGTGCGGGCGCCGTCTCCACAAACGTCGCGAGAACCCGATCGAGCTGGTCGCGCCGCCAGGGCCGACGGGGCGGACGACCGTCGACGTAGGCAAAGCCGAGCACGATCCAGCGGTCCGAGCCGACGACGAGGCTGCGGGTCCAGAGCAACGGCGGCGAGCCGACGCCGGCGCAGAGGTGCGGCAGCTTGCGGGCCTCCTCGCGGTAGGCGTCGCTTATCGGCCAGCCGTGGAGCGCGTCGTCGGCCGACGAGGCCGCCTTCACGAAGATCCGGGTCCCGTCGGCGAGGTCGAGGCGGGAGGCGAAGCCGGGCGTGAAGCCAGTGCCTGCGGACCAGTTGCCGACGACTCTTGCGCCAGCCGCGGTCTCGATCTCTTGCCGCAGACCCTTCGGTAGCTGGCCCCAGGTCGGCCGGCGCGCGGTGGCGCGGACGGGGATGACCGTGCCGTCGCGCATCAGCACCCGGTCGGCGAACCAGGGCTGGTCGGGTGCGGAGGAGGAGGTCATGTGCAGCAATCCTGGCAGCCGGGCGCACGCGAAGGCATCCCGTTTTCGATGAGTCGGCTCAGCGGCGGACGGCGCGCCAGCACTGGGTGACGTACGGCAGGTCGAGCGTGGTGGTGCCGCCTGCGTGGCGGTCGAAGAGGTCGGCAGTGGCAGCCAGGACGTCAGAACGCCGTACGGCGTCAAGGTTGATGACGTACGAGCGCGACGCCACCAGCCCCACGAGGCCGTCTCGGTCGAGCCGCTGGGACCAGCGAGACTCGCCGTACTCCAGCGGCGCAAACAGCTCCGACCCGTCCATTGCGGCCATCCCGTCCAGGGCGGCCACGCTCCCGGCACCCCAGTCGCCTTCGAGACCGGCGGGCTGTACTGACGTGAGCACGCTGGTCAGCTCCGCGGCCAACGGGGTGCCTTCCTCGCGGGTGTTGTAGACGAACCCGAGCGTGCCCAGTGGCCGCAGCACGCGCGCCAGCTCGGGGACGGCAAGGTCATGGTCCATCCAGTGGAAGGCGCCGGCGACCGTCACGACGTCGAAGGACGCGTCCGTGAACGGCAGCCGCTCGCCGCAGGCCCGAACGGCGCTGGCCCGAGGGGCGAGGGTGGAAAGCTCGTGGAGCATGGCCTCGCCTGGCTCGGCGGCGGTGACCTCGTGACCCAGCTCGACGAGCACCGCGGTGAAGGCGCCGGTGCCGGCGCCGAGATCGAGAACCCGCTGGGCGGCGGTCCCCGCGAGCCAGGCCGCTGACTCACGTGGGTAGCCAGGCCGGGAGGCGGCGTAGACGCCGGCGGCCCGGTCGAAGGCGCCACCGTGGCTGCGCCTCGTCTCGTCGTCCACGACGCCGACGCTAACACCGCCGACGCCGCGGTGGACGCTGCTGACGTCACCCCCGGCTCGCACCGGGGCGACCGCTGCGTCGAGAGGGAGCCGTCGGGTCGCCACCGGCACCCTGGGCCTTGCCGCGCGGAGATTGGGAGGGTCCCCAGGTCGCGTGGGAGGATGGGGCCGATCGAGCGCCGTGCCGGTACGTCATACCCACGCCACTCGCCGACCCCCAGCCGCTGACCCGGAAGACACGTCGTGCCCCAACCGCAGACCGTGCAGGTCGCAGCGCCCCCACCGGGCGCGACCGACCCGTCGATCCTTCGCAACTTCTGCATCATCGCGCACATCGACCACGGCAAGTCCACGCTGGCCGACCGGATGCTGCAGCTGACGGGGGTGGTCGACGCGCGCAACGCCAGGGCGCAGTACCTGGACCGGATGGACATCGAGCGCGAGCGCGGCATCACGATCAAGAGCCAGGCGGTGCGTATGCCGTGGACGGCCACCGGCGGGGGGACGACGGGTACGACGTACGTGCTCAACATGATCGACACCCCGGGTCACGTCGACTTCACCTACGAGGTGAGCAGGTCGCTGGAGGCGTGCGAGGGCGCTGTGCTCCTGGTGGACGCGGCGCAGGGCATCGAGGCGCAGACGTTGGCGAACCTCTACCTGGCGATCGACGCGGATCTCGACATCATCCCGGTCCTGAACAAGATCGACCTGCCCAACGCGCAACCCGACAAGTATGCCGCCGAGCTCGCCCATGTCATCGGCTGCCACCCCGACGACGTGCTGAGGGTGTCTGCGAAGACGGGCGAGGGCGTCGAGGCACTCCTCAACGAGATCGTGACGGTCGTCCCGGCCCCGACGGGTGACGCGGACAGGCCGGCCCGGGCGCTGATCTTCGACTCCGTCTACGACACCTACCGCGGCGTGATCACCTATGTGCGCGTCATCGACGGCAAGCTCAGCCACCGTGACCGCATCAAGATGATGTCGACGGGGGCCGTGCACGAGATGCTCGAGGTCGGGGTGATCTCGCCGGAGCCCGTGAAGGCCCGTGAGATCGGCGTGGGCGAGGTCGGCTACCTCATCACCGGCGTCAAGGAGGTCCGCCAGTCCCGGGTCGGCGACACCGTCACGTCGGCGGTGCGCGGCGCGACCGAGGCGCTCAGCGGATATCGCCAACCCAACCCGATGGTCTACTCGGGGCTCTATCCGGTCGACGGGGACGACTACCCGACGCTGCGCGACGCCCTGGACAAGCTGCAGCTGAACGACGCCGCCCTGGTCTACGAACCGGAGACGTCGGGGGCACTGGGCTTCGGCTTCCGATGCGGTTTCCTCGGCCTGCTGCACATGGAGATCGTGCGTGAGCGGCTCGAGCGGGAGTTCAACCTCGAGCTGATCTCGACCGCGCCGAACGTCGTCTATCGCGTCGCCATGGAGGACGGGTCAGAGGCGATCGTGACAAACCCCAGCGAGTATCCCGGGGACGGCAAGATCGCCGAGGTCTACGAGCCGATC
Organism: Propionibacteriales bacterium; assembly: GCA_013821195.1. Lineage (GTDB taxonomy): Bacteria > Actinomycetota > Actinomycetes > Propionibacteriales > Nocardioidaceae > JACDHG01. Next base: position 12,225 of record JACDHG010000027.1, on the reverse strand, counting down.
GTGCGTGCCACGATCCTCAGCCCGTCCGACCACATCGGCACGATCATGGATCTGTGCCAGACCCGGCGCGGTGCCCTCCAGGGGATGGACTATCTCTCGGCCGACCGGGTGGAGATGCGCTACACCCTGCCGCTGGCCGAGATCGTGTTCGACTTCTTCGACGCGCTCAAGTCCCGGACGAAGGGCTACGCGTCCCTTGACTACGAGCCGATCGGCGAGCAGGCAGGTGACCTGGTCAAGGTCGACGTCCTGCTGCACGGTGACCCCGTCGACGCGTTCTCGGCGATCGTGCACCGCGACGCGGCGTACCAGTACGGCGTGGGGCTCGCGATCAAGCTGAAGGACCTCATCCCGAGGCAGCAGTTCGAGGTGCCGATCCAGGCGGCGATCGGGGCGCGCGTCATCGCCCGGGAGACGGTGCGCCCCATCCGCAAGGACGTGTTGGCCAAGTGCTACGGCGGGGACATCACCCGCAAGCGCAAGCTGCTGGAGAAGCAGAAGGTAGGCAAGAAGCGGATGAAGATGGTGGGGCGCGTCGAGGTGCCGCAGGAGGCTTTCATCGTCGCGCTCAACACCTCTGAGCCCGCCGACAGAGCCAAGAGGTAGCCGCATTCTGTGGTGGCTCGCCCAGCCGAAGGATCCGAGCCCTGCGCAGCAGAAGGATCCGAGCCGCAGGTCGCCCCGACTGCCTGTCGCCCCGACTGCCTCAGGCTCGGATCTTGGCGCGAGGTCCGTCGGAAGGATGCGAGCCTCAGGTCGTCCCGACTGCCTCAGGCTCGGATCTCGGTGCGGTGGGGGAGCGGGCAGCGGGTCGGAAGTGACCTGGTGGGAAGTGACCTGGTGAGAGGACGTGACATGGTCGGACCGCGGGTTGAGATACCGCCGAAGTTCGCCGCCTTCGCCGACCGTAGCGCCGACTGGGCGGCCTGGCTCGACGCGCTGCCACGCCTTGTGGCTGATGTCATGGATGACTGGGCGCTGAGGTACGACGGGTCGCCCGCCCACGGTGAGTGCGCCGTCGTCATACCCGTGACGACACCTGAGGGTGAACCTGCCGTCGTGAAGTACGGCTGGCCACATGAGGAAGCGGAGTTCGAGCACCTCGCGCTGCGAGAGTGGCGCGGCAACGGGGCAGTGCGGTTGCTGCGCGCCGACCCGCGCCGCTTCGCCCTGCTGCTGGAGCGGGCCCACACCCGCGACCTGACGACGCTTCCGGTGCTGGACGCGTGCGAGGAGGTTGCCGGCCTATACGGACGCTTGCACGTTTCGGCGCCACCCCAGCTGCAGCGGTTGTCTGACTTGTGCGGCGACTGGTCCGGCCGACTTCTCGCCCTCCCGACTGGCGCCCCGGTGCCACGACGGTACGTCGAACAGGCCTCCTCACTGGCCGCCGACTTCGCGTCCGACGCCGACACCGACGGGCGGCTGATCCACACCGACCTGCACTTCGAGAACGTGCTGGCCGCCGACCGCGAGCCGTGGCTGGCGATCGACCCCAAACCCTTGTCCGGAGACCCGCACTACGAGGTGGCGCCGCTGCTCTGGAACCGATGGGACGAGATCATCGAGTCCGGCGACGTACGCCGATCGGTACGCGAGCGGTTGCACTCCACGATCGACGCGGCGAGTCTCGACGAGGACCGGGCGCGGGACTGGGCTGTCGTACGGGTGATGGTCAACGCGATGTGGGAGCTCGAGGAGCCGTCTCCACCCTCGGACGAGAAGGCGAACTGGCTGGCTGAGGCCGTGCTCATCGCGAAGGCGGTCCAGGACTGATGGGCAGCGATCACCCCGGCGTCGACATCCCACCAGGTCTCTACGCCTTCCCGGACCGAGGAGTCTCGTGGGCGCGCTGGCTGAAGGGGCTACCCGAGCTTGTCCATGACGTGATGGGTGAGTGGCAGCTGACCGTCGACGGAAGGTCGCGGCACGGGTTCTCGGCGTTGGTAGTGCCGGCTCTGACCGCCGACCGGTGTCCATCGGTGGTGAAGTTCTCCTGGGCGGTGGATGAGCAGGAGCACGAGCACCTCGGCCTCGCGGCCTGGCGTGGTGACGGCGTGGTGCAGCTTCTCCGTAACGATCCGGACCGAGGTGTGATGCTGCTGGAGCGACTGGATGCCGAACGTGACCTGACGACGGTCGATCATGTCGAGGCGTGCGCCATCACCGCTGGCTTCTACCAGCGGCTGCACATTCCGGCTCTGCCTGAGCTGCGCACCCTGTCGTGGTACATCGAGCGCTGGACGGCAGAGCTGGCCGCGATGGAGGCCAAGATGGCGCTCCCGGGGCGGCTGGTCGAGCAGGCGGTGTCGCTCGGCCGGTCGTTCGTCGCCGACGCGGCAACCGACGGCCGGATCATCCACGGCGACCTGCACTACGAGAATGTGTTGGCCGCAGAACGCGAGCCCTGGCTGGTGATCGACCCCAATCCGATGTCGGGGGACCCGCACTACGAGGCCGCACCGCTGCTCTGGAACCGTTGGGACGAGGTGGTCGCCACCGACGACGTGGAACGCGCCGTACGCCGACGGCTCGCCGCCATCGTCGAGGTCGCCGGACTCGACGAGCAGCGAGCCCGGGACTGGACGGTCGTCCGGATGATGCACAACGCGATGTGGTGTCTCCAGGACCATCCGGATGGGCTGGATGCGGATGGTCGTTGGTACCTGGCGATGTGTCTGCGGCTGACTGAGGCAGTGCAGAACTGACAGGGGAGTCTCTCTGCAGGGCGTGCGAAGCAGCCGTACGTCGGCCACATCACACCCCGCGGTGGTCGCGGCAATGCGCGACAATCACCGCTGACCTGGCATACTCGACGTGTTGGCCCGCACAGTTCTGCCTCGGGCCGTCACTGTTCTTCACAGACACAGTCGTCACACAGACCACGCGCCGCAGGGCCCCGGCCCGCGCCGGGCAGGACGATACCCCTCTACGTTCGGAGTTCCAGGCGGCTTGCCGCCCTCACCCCATGTCTACTCTTACTTCTGCTGCTGTTCCCACCGCCGAGGGCTTTCTCGCCCTCGGCCTGTCCCCGCGTCTCACCTCTGCGTTGAGCCGCGCCGGTGTCACCACACCGTTCCCGATCCAGGCGGCCACGCTGCCCGACTCGCTGGCCGGACGTGACGTCCTCGGTCGAGGGCGCACCGGCTCGGGCAAGACGTACGCCTTCGCATTGCCCATCCTCGACCGGCTCGCTGCCAGCCCGGCCAAGCGGCTCCCGGGCCGTCCACGAGCGCTGATCCTTGCCCCCACCCGCGAGCTCGCCTCCCAGATCCATGCCGCAATGCTGCCGCTGGCCAAGGAGCTCGGGCTGCGCACGCTCACCGTCTTCGGCGGCGTCGGTGCGCAACCCCAGATCGCGTCGCTGCGCACTGGCGTCGACATCGTCATTGCCTGCCCGGGACGACTCGAGGACCATCTGCGGAGCGGCCACGTGAGACTCGACAACGTCGAGATCACCGTCGTCGACGAGGCGGACCACATGGCCGACCTCGGGTTCCTGCCGGTCGTACGGCGTCTCCTCGACGCCACGCCGAAGAACGGCCAGCGAATGTTGTTCTCGGCCACCTTGGATGCCGCAGTCAACGTCTTGGTGAAGCGCTTCATGCGTGCCCCGGTCACCCACAGTGTGGACTCCGCACGCTCCCCGGTCGAGAAGATGACGCATCACGTGCTCCACATCGGCACTGACGCGAGGATTCCCGTCCTCGTCGACCTCGCCTCCGCGCCAGGCCGGACCCTCGTGTTCACCCGTACCAAGCACGGAGCCAAGTCACTCGCCCGCAAGCTGACCGCGGCCGGTGTGCCCTCCGTGGAGCTTCACGGCAACCTGTCGCAAGGGGCGCGGACCCGCAACCTCGCGGCATTCTCCAGCGGCAGGGCGCCGACCATGGTCGCCACCGACATCGCCGCCCGCGGAATCCATGTGGATGACATCGGCCTCGTCGTCCACGCCGATCCGCCCGTCGAGCACAAGGCTTACCTGCACCGCTCCGGCCGTACAGCGCGCGCCGGTGCCGCCGGCACGGTGGTGACCTTGATGACCGACACGCAAGTCCGCGACGTGCGGGACCTGACCCGCAAGGCGGGGATCACACCGAAGACCACCAGGGTCGCGGCCGGTCACCCGCTGCTCTTGGAGCTCGCCCCTGGTACACGTGCCCTCGTCACACCTCCGCCTGCTTCGGCGCAGGTGCCGGCTCAGCAGGCCCGCGGTGGCGGCGGACGCCGCTCACGTGGCGGTCCCGCCAGTGGCTCAAGCCGTCGTACGCCGAGCGGACGCGGTCGACAAGGCGGTGCCCCTCAGCCGGGCAAGAGGTCGGCACCGCGGCGTGGTCGCGGCGGGTCGGTCGAAGCGTGGTCGTCGTCAAGCAGTGGCGGCGCGGCGTCCTTCTCCTCGGGCGCTCGCGTAGGCGGTCGACGCAGCCGTTGAGGTCTTAGCCCTGAGCCGTTCCGGCTTGGGGCTTCAGCCGCGCGACGCGTTGCGGCGGTCGTAGCGACCCTGGGCGGTCTCGACGTCGTCCATGTGGCCCTCTGCCCATCTCTTGAGCTCGTAGACGACCTCGACCAGGGACTGGCCCAGCTGGGTAATGGCGTACTCCACCTGCACGGGAACGCTCGGCGTCACCCTGCGGATCACGAGCCCATCGCGTTCGAGGGTGCGTAGCGTCTGTGTCAGCATCTTCTGGCTGACTCCGGCGATCTTGCGTGCGAGCTCGGAGTAGCGCATATCGTCCTCTGCGAGTGCGCACAGCACGAGGGTCACCCACTTGTCGCTGAGTCGGTCGAGCAGGCGGCGGCTCTTGCAGGTCGAGAGGTAGGTGTCGTACTCGGCCTTCGCTTCCGCTCGGCGCTGAGCTGCGGTCATCGTGGCCATGCGCTGCCTCCTGGTGACTTACGTACCTATGGGTGCCTACTTCCCAACAGAGAGTGGCACCGACGAGCCTAGTCGAGTCATCGAACCTCAAGAGGTCGCGCACGTTTGCGCAACCTCCGGAACGAAAGGACTCACATCGATGCGAGCCGTTGTCGTCACGAACCCTGGTCCCGCCGAAGCCCTCCGTGTGATCGACGTGCCCACACCGGTCGTCGGGCCCGGCGAAGTCCGCATCGCGGTCGCCGCCGCAGCCGTCAACCCGGTGGACATCCAGACTCGTGCGGGGGTGTACCACGAGCTTGGGTGGGTGGACCAGCCTGAGCACACCGGCCTCGGGTGGGACGTCGCCGGCACCGTGAGCGCTGTCGGAGCTGACGTGACTGCCTCCACACCAACGTTGCAGATGGGTATGCGAGTTGCCGCCCTGGTCCCAGGTGTCGACAGGCCCCTCGGAGCGTACGCGGACGAGGTCGTGGTCTCCCCAGACGCGGTCGCCGTCGTACCGGACGGTCTGGGACTGCTGAAGGCTGCAACAATGCCCCTCAACGGGCTGACCGCGCTCCAGGCACTCGACATCCTTGGCGATCCGGCGGGTCGACGGCTGCTGGTCACCGGCGCGGCCGGGGCAGTCGGGGGGTACGCCGTACAGCTCGCCGCGCAGCGTGGCTGGTCCGTCGTGGCTCTGGCCCGTGAGACGGACCGTGCGTTCATCACCAGGGGAGGCGCGCGACAGCTCGTGCTGACGCCGGAGGAGCTGGGCGAAGGCACCGTGGATGCCGTGTTCGACCCGGCGGCTCTCGGTGACTCGGCCGTGCAGGTGCTGCGGGATGGTGGACGCTACGTGGGGGTGATCCCCTACGCCGTGCCGAAGGGCCAGCGAGGCATCCATCCGGAGGCGGTGTTCGTCAAGCCCGACGCAGCGGCCCTCGCCCAGCTGTTGCACCAGATGGCTGCCGGGACGTTGGAGGCCAGAGTCCATGCCACCGTGCCCCTGACAGCTGTGGGCAAGGCACACCACGGAGTCGAAGCCGGCGGCACCCGCGGCCGTTGGGTTCTGGTCCCCTGAGACAGCGAGGCCAAGGCGACGGCTTCGGATCGTTGGGTGCTCTGCTTCGGCGGCATCGGAGGGATATCGACAGGGGCGGGCGGGATCGCGATCGCTGCTCTTTGGCAGGATGGCGCCATGACCGCCGCCCGGCTGCTGTCCGTCAACGTCGCCACCTCTGTCACGGTCGACTGGGCGAGCCCATCCGGCCGCACTGCGATCATGAAGAAGCCAGTCTCGGGACCGGTCCGGGTGGAGACGCTCGGGATAGCGGGAGACCAGGTCGGCGACACGAAACACCATGGCGGCGTCTACCAGGCGGTCTACGCCTTCGCCCGCGAGGACCTCGACGTGTGGGGCGAGCGGCTCGGCCGAACGATCGACAACGGCCAGTTCGGAGAAAACCTCACCACGAAGGGCATCGACGTCAACGAGGCGCTCATCGGTGAGCAGTGGCAGATCGGCACCACGACCCTCGAGGTCATCGAGGTGCGGATCCCTTGCAACACGTTCAAGAGCTGGATGGGGCTGTCCGGCTACGACAACGCGGCGTGGGTGAAGCGGTTCACCGCCGAGGCGCGCCCAGGGCCTTACCTGCGCGTCGCGCAGTCAGGCGAAGTCACCGCTGGCGACGCGCTGACCGTCGTACACCGCCCTGACCACGACGTGACGGTGTCGATGATGTTCAAGGCGTTCACCACGGACCGTTCGTTGCTGCCGCGCCTCCTCGACGCCGGGGACGCGCTGCCTCCTGAGCCGCGTTCCCAGGCCGAGACGTATGCAGCCCGGCTCTGACCGGCCGGTCCGCGCCGCATGACACGCTGGTCGGACGCCGTCGGCGACGACTCCGGTGAGCGCTACCAGGAGCGGATGGCTGCGCTGGCGGCGAGCGGTCAGGCCATGCACGGCGAGGCAGACTTCGTGGCCGGTCTCGTGATCGCGGGTACGCGGGTGCTCGACGCCGGCTGCGGCACGGGGCGGGTGGCGGTTGAGCTCGCTGCTCGCGGCTTTGATGTGGTGGGAGCCGACGTCGACCCGTCGATGCTCGCCGTCGCGCGTCGGTCGGCTCAAGACGTCGCGTGGCTGCAACGAGACCTGGCGGCGCTCGACCCCGAGGATCCCGAGTTGGGCGGGGCTTTTGACGTCGTACTGGCCGCGGGGAACGTCATACCGCTGCTCGCCGAAGGCACCGAGGCGCACGTCATACGCCGGTTGGCCGGCTGTCTGAGAGATCACGCACCGCTCGTCGCGGGTTTCGGCACCGACGTCGGGCACCTTCCCCTCGACGACGTCCCGGTCAGGCTCGAGGACTACGACGGCTGGTGCGCTGAGGCTGGGCTCATCCTTCGCGAACGCTTACTCACCTGGGATCGGGACCCCTTCGAGGCTGATCAGGGCTATGCGGTGTCGGTCCACGCGCGTCGAGCATGACCCTGTCGCACCCGCGACTGTACGCGGCCACCTACCGCGCCGTAGCTATCTGTTCTACGGTTCATCGTTATGACTGACCCCACACACATGCAGGCGACTGTTGACAGCCGACCGCAGTCGGTGGGCCGGATGTTCTACGACAGAGTCGCCGCGACTCCTGACCGTGAGGCCTACCGGTTCCCGGTCGGGGCCGGCTGGGAGTCGATGACATGGCGGGAGACGGGCGACCACGTCTCCAAGATCGCGGCCGGCCTCATCGCGCTCGGCGTCGGGCCAGAGCAGCGGGTCGGGATCGCCTCGGGTACCCGCTACGAGTGGATCCTCGCCGACCTCGCGATCATGTCGGCGGGCGCCGCCACCACCACCGTCTACCCGTCGTCGATGGCCGACGACGTCGCCTACATCCTCGGTGACTCCGACTCTCGCATCGTCTTCGCCGAGGACGACGTACAGATCAAGAAGCTGCGCGAGCGTCGGGCCGACCTTCCCGCGCTCACCAAGGTGGTGACGTTCGACGGCACCGCCGACGGTGACTGGGTCATCGGCCTGTCCGACCTCGAGAAACTCGGTGCGGAGCTGCTCGCCGACACCGCCGACGCCGTAACGAAGCGCGTCGAGGCGACGGCAGCGGACAGCCTTGCCACGCTCATCTACACATCGGGTACGACGGGACGGCCCAAAGGGGTGCGGCTTCGCCACTCGGCGTGGACCTATGAGGGCGCGGCGATCGAGGCCATCGACATCTTGTCCCTCGACGATCTGCAGTACCTCTGGCTGCCCCTGGCCCACTCTTTCGGGAAAGTGCTGCTGTCGGCACAGCTGGCGATCGGGTTCCCGACCGCGGTCGACGGCCGACCCGACAAGATCATCGAGAACCTCGCCGTCGTCAAGCCGACGTTCATGGGCGCGGCTCCGCGGATCTTCGAGAAGGCGCATGCCCGCATCAACACCATGACTGCCGACGAGGGAGGCATCAAGAAGAAGATCTTCGACCAGGCGTTCAAGGTCGGCCTCGAGGTCTCGCGGCGTAAGCTGGCCGCCGAGAAGGTCCCCCCGCACCTCGCCGCCCAGCACGCGGTGTTCGACAAGCTTGTGTTCGCCAAGATCCGGGACCGTTTCGGCGGCCGGGTGCGCTTCTTCATCTCCGGTGCGGCCGCACTCAACAGCGACATCGCCGAGTGGTTCCATGCCGCCGGCATCCTCATCCTGGAGGGCTATGGTCTCACCGAGACCTCGGCAGGCACCTGCGTCAACCGTCCGACGAGATTCAAGATCGGGACGGTCGGTCTGCCTCTCACCGGCACCGAGATCAAGTTCGCCGACGACGGTGAGCTCCTCATCAAGGGTCCTGGCGTCATGGACGGGTATCACCACATGGACGACGCCTCGGCCGAGACGCTCTCCGACGGGTGGTGCCGGACCGGCGACATCGGCGAGGTCGACGACGACGGCTTCGTCCGGGTCACCGACCGCAAGAAGGACCTCTTCAAGACGTCCGGCGGCAAGTACGTCGCCCCGCAGGTCATCGAGGGCCAGTTCAAGGCGGTCTGCCCCTATGCCAGCCAGTTCGTCGTACACGGAAACGAGCGGAACTTCGTCTCGGCGATCGTGACCCTCGACCCCGACGCGATCGAGGGGTGGGCAGCCCAGAACGGACTTGGCGGCAGGGGCTACGCCGAGATCGTGTCGTCGGACGCGGCGCACGAGATGGTGCAGGGGTACGTCGACAAGCTCAACGAGCGGCTCAACCGGTGGGAGACCATCAAGAAGTTCGTCCTGCTCGACCACGACCTGTCCGTCGAGGACGGCGAGATCACCCCCAGCATGAAGGTAAAGCGGAGGGTCGTGGAGGAGCACTACCGGGAACAGCTCGACGCGCTCTACGCCTGAGCCGGAACCGCCTCCTTTCCGATTCGTCCGACCTGCTGCGCCGAGTTCGTGTGGCGCCCGGCCGGACGGAACCCTTTTCCGATTCGTCCGACCTGCTGCGCCGAGTTCGTGTGGCGCCCAGCCGGACGAACCGGAGAGGTCGAAACCGCGATGCCGCAACCTGGGAGGATTGGTGGGTGCCGTCGACCCTGCCTGCGGGCCAGCCCGCGCCAGAGGATGGGAGCCTGCCTGCGGAGGCGCTCAAGGACGTCGGGAAGCGGCCGTTCGGCTTCTACGTGCACGTTCCGTTCTGCGCGGTGCGGTGTGGCTACTGTGACTTCAACACCTACACCGCGAGCGAGCTCGGGGATGCACCGGGGGCGTCCCGGGCGACGTACGCCGAGGCAGCGATCGCGGAGATCCGCCTTGCCCGCAAGGTGATCGGCGATCGTGATGTGGCTGTGGACACGGTGTTCTTCGGAGGCGGTACGCCGACCCTGCTTCCGCCCGAGGACCTCGTCGCCGTGCTGGGGGCGATCCGTGCCGAGTTCGGACTCGCGGCTGACGCGGAGATCACCACTGAGTCCAACCCCGACAGCGTCGCTGCTGCGGACCTGGCGGCGCTGAGAGACGGCGGCCTCAACCGGGTGTCCATCGGCATGCAGTCCGCCGTGCCGTCGGTGCTGCGTGCCCTCGACCGAACCCATGACCCCGAGTGCGTGCCGCAGGTGGTCGCATGGGCCCGCGAGGCCGGGTTCGAAGAGGTCAGCCTTGACCTGATCTACGGCTCACCGGGCGAGTCCCTCGACCAGTGGCGTCGAAGCCTGGAGGCAGCGCTCCAGCTCTGCCCGGACCACGTCAGCGCATACGCCCTGGTCGTCGAGCAGGGCACCGCACTTGCCCGCAGCATCTCGCGAGGCGATCTCGCACAGCCCGATGACGATGATCTCGCCGACAAGTACGAGCTCGCTGACGGCCTGCTCGCCGACGCTGGGTACGGGTGGTATGAGGTCTCCAACTGGGCGCGGAGCGAGCGTGCGTGGTGTCGTCACAATGTCGGCTACTGGCGAGGAGCCGACTGGTGGGGCGCTGGGCCGGGCGCGCACTCGCACCTGGCAGGAGTGCGGTGGTGGAACGTCAAACACCCCACCGCGTATGCCGACCGGATCAATACCGGCAGGGACCCGGCAGCGGCGCGCGAGGTGCTGGACGATGAGACCCGACGAGTCGAGCGGGTCATGCTCGAGACCAGGCTGGTCAGCGGGCTGCCGCTCGACCTGCTCGACGACGTCGGCCGCGCCGCCGTGGGCGAACTGGTGAGTGCCGGCCTCATCACCCTGTCGGCCGGGGCCACCGTTGCCACCGCAGCAGCTGACGCCGTCGTGACAACCACCTCAGCGGCTGACGTCAAGACAACCGCCTCATTGGCTGACGTCAAGACGACCAACGCAGCGGGTCATGTCGGGACAGCCACATCAGCGGCCGGCCACCCCGTGCCCGGGTCGGTGCTGGTGCTGACGCGACGCGGCAGGCTGCTCGCCGACGCCGTCGTACGCGCTCTCCTGCCCTGACTCCCCGGCGAGTTGTCGCGTTCGCCTTACCGTTCGGCTTCGCGAAGAGGGACGACGCCTACCGGATGAGACGGATGTTCAGCGGGTAACGGAAGTCATCGCCTCGGTTTGCGGCGATTCCGGCCATGATCATGACGATGAGCACCAGGACCACGAGCACGATGACCACGGGGACGATGATGAACAGCCCGATGCCGAGCGTCAGGAGCGTGAGCACGAACGCCACGACCGTGCCGATGAGCGAGTAGATGAGCAACGAGATCTGGAAGTTCAGCGACTCGGTCGCGTGGCGGCGCACGAACTCGGACTTGTTGCCCTGAACGAGCAGCACGGCGAGGGGCGCGAGCAGCCCCAACGCAAACCACGCCGTCACGAGGGCTCCCAGATGTGCAGCCATCGCCCAGGTGCGGTCCTCGCTCGTGGTCGACAGCTCGCCGTACTCCCCCGGAGGCGGTGGAGGTGGTGGCGGATACGTCATGACTGGGGCTCCTCCCCCTCGAGGTGTCACCAGTGTACGTAGGGCACCTTGGTCAGCGAACTGCCTACCCCAACCGGCCGGTGACGGTGACCAGGAGGTTTGTTGACCCCTCCGCGGTGGCAGGCGACGGCGTCAGGGCACATGGTGGAGGCTGACACGAAGCGCGTCCTCGGCCGCATTTCAGCCCGGGTCAACGGTGACGAAGTCGATCAGCTCCTCGACCCGGCCGAGCAATGCTGGCTCCAGGTCGGCGTACGACGACACCCGTGACTTGATGTGCTGCCACGCCCGCGCGATGTCTGCCTGGTCGCGGTGCGGCCAGCCGAGCCGTTGGCAGACGCCGTGCTTCCAGGAGACGTTGCGGGGGATCGTCGGCCAGGCGGTGATCCCGAGCCGGTCGGGCTTGACTGCCTGCCAGATGTCGACGAACGGGTGGCCGACGATGAGGACGTGTCTCCCGACTTGACTCTTCGCGATCGAGGCGGCGACCCGGCTCTCTTTGGACCCGGTAACAAGGTGATCGACCAGGACTCCCACCCTGCGCCGGGGGCCGGGTCGGAAGTCGCGGAGGTGGTCCGCCAGATCGTCGATCCCGTCGAGGTACTCGACGACGACGCCTTCGACTCGCAGGTCGTCGCCCCAGACCCGCTCGACGAGCTCGGCGTCGTGGCGGCCCTCGACGAAGACGCGGCTCGCCCTCGCGACGCGTGCCTTGGTTCCGTGGACGGCGACCGAGCCCGAGGCGGTACGCGTCTCACGCCTCGGTGCTGGCCGCGAGGGCGCCCGCAGGACCACCGGCGCGCCCTCGAGCAGGAACCCGGGGCCGAGTGGGAACGTCCTTCTCTTGCCGCGTCGGTCCTCCAGTTCCACCGCGTCGAGGTCACGGTCGACACGGACGATCTCACCGCACCAGTTCGTCATCACCTCCTCTACGACGAGCCCGAGATCAGCCTCG
>JACDHG010000120.1 GCA_013821195.1 Propionibacteriales bacterium | reverse complement strand
TGGACGGCGCGTGCCCCGGCGTCCTTGATCCGCTGGGCGTCGAACAGCGTCTCCTGGTCGCCCTCGACGACGCAGATCTCCCGGTCGCTCTGGAGCTCGGCGATCGTGCGCTCCAGCAGCGACGTCTGGCCGGAGCCGGGCGAGCTCATCAGGTTGACAGCGGTGATGCGCCGCTGCTCGAGCCAGCCGCGGTTGTGCTCGGCGAGCCGGTCGTTCTTGGCGAGGATCCGCTCACCGAGCACGAGCTTCTCAGTCCTCGCGGACTCGTGCCCGTCGGCAGCCTGTCCGTGTCCGTGTCCGTGTCCGTGTCCGTTGTCGTGTCCGTGTCCGTTGTCGTGACCGTGGTCGTGGTCGTGACCGTGGTCGTGCCGATGAGCAGAAGAGTGCTCATGGGGCGGACGTCGATGCGGATGACGACGCGCCGGGGGGTGGTGGTTCACCTCGGCGAAGCCGGCATCGGCGAACAAGTAGAGCCGTGGCTCCTGATCGGGCCTAGGGACGGCCTAGGGACAGCCTCTCCGCGTGAGCTGATCGGACAGGTGGGCGCCCACCCATCTATTGGGCAGCCGTCCCGGAGAGGACCGTTCACCGGCCTGGTCAGGCGAGACCGAGGAACACCACCAGGGCACGCGACAGTGCGAGCATGTGGGTGTCAGAGACTTCTCCGATGCGCTGGCCGGCTGTCCAGAGCTCGCCGCGCCTCACTCCTCATCCTCGTCACCGTGCCACGAGATGGCGTCGACGAACGCTTGATCCTCGGCTTGATCCTCGGCTTCATCCGGGCTGGCAGCCGCTAGCGCAGACTGTGATGTGCCTCCGTCCATGACCTTGGTCGGCGGGCTCACCGGTGCTGCACAGGTCGGTGTGAGTGATCCATCCGTACAGGCCGCGCGTGAACCCGTGACTGCGCTCGTCCGACATATCGCCTCCTGAGGGGACGATCTCATGAAGTGCGTCTCGAGATCGCGACGGTCTTACATTCGTCGCGATCTGCTCCGCTGCGAAGCCCACCCAACAACCTCGGCCGGCGTTTGCGATGTAAACAGCGCAAACGCCCTCCTGACACCGGAGATCTGCGATGTAGACCGTCCACCTGGCTTGTTTACATCGCAAACCCAAAGCCCCGCCGACCGGCTGGCGTCTCTCATGACAGCGGACGGGCCCCGCCTGGGAGGAGGGGCCTGTCCGCTGCGTGCGAGGTGCTGGCCTATGCGCGCTTGGCTGTGTTCTTGCCAGTGACCGTCGAGGCGATGACCACCAAGACTGCTGCCACCACAATGGCCACGATCCAGCGGACCCAGTCGATACCGTCGGTGGTTTCTCCGCCGAAGGCCGAGTAGATGAACCAGCCGATGATGACACCACCGATGCCGCACAGAATGGTGAGCCAGATCGGGATGTTGTCCTTGTCGCCTGGGGCGAGGAACTTTCCCAGCAACCCGATGATGATGCCCGCGATGATGACTCCGATGATCTCCACGTTCACCTCTCTGTAGTTTCGGGCCGCTGCTGTGACACACGACCTCGTGGTTTGCCGCCGCCGATTGACTTTCCTCAGCCCCGTCGCAGCATTCCGGGGCGGAGGTCATGCCTTCGTCCCATCAGCGTAGCGGCATCTGACGACGGATCAGGGACGCTTTCGCCCGGTGTCGCAGTGTTTCAGGTGTCCTTCCACCTTACGGCCAGGCACGGCGTTTGCTCGACTGCGCCTTGGGTACGGCTGTCCCACCGCTGGCGACTGAGAACGAGTCAGGACTCCTGCGTCGAGACCTGTGGCCGGTGACGACCGGCGCAACCGATTCAACCAAACGCGAAGGAGAACAGTGAAGGCACTCACGTGGCAGGGCAAGCGCGACGTCCAGGTCATCGACGTCCCGGATCCGCGGATCGAGAAGCCGACCGACGCCATCATCAAGGTGACGTCCACAGCCATCTGCGGGTCGGACCTCCACCTCTACGAGGTGCTCGGTCCTTACATGCAGCCCGGAGATGTGCTCGGCCACGAGACGATGGGCGTGGTCGAGGAGGTCGGCTCCGAGGTCAGCCACATCGCCGCGGGTGACCGCGTCGTCATACCGTTCAACATCTCGTGCGGGAGCTGCTGGATGTGTTCGCGCGGGTTGTTCGCGCACTGTGAGACGACGCAGAACCGCGACACCGGCAAGGGCGCCTCCTTGTTCGGCTTCTCCGAGCTGTACGGCTCGGTGCCGGGTGGACAAGCGGAGTACCTGCGGGTGCCGCAGGCGCACTTCGGTCCGGTCAAAGTCCCCGACGGGGTCGCCGACGACCGACTCCTCTATCTCTCCGACATCTTGCCCACGGCATGGCAGGCAGTCGCGTACGCCGATGTCGACAGCGACGGCACTCTCGCGGTGATCGGACTCGGACCGGTCGGGCAGCTGTGTGCCCGCATCGCCCGCCATCAGGGGATCGAGCGGGTCATCGGGGTCGACCTGGTCCCGGAGCGGCTTGCACTCGCCAAGAGCCACGGCGTCGAGACCGTCGACATGAGCCAGGTTGACGATGTCGCCGACGCTCTCATCGAGCTCACCGACGGCCGGGGCGCCGATGGCGTCATCGACGCCGTCGGCATGGAGGCGCACGGATCTCCTGTCGGCAAGGTGGCTCACGCCGCCGTCGGGTTGCTGCCGGACGCGCTGGCCAAGCCGCTCACCGACAAGTTCTCCGTGGACCGGCTCCACGCCCTGCGCACGTCCCTGAAGGCGGTCAGGCGTGGCGGCACGGTGTCGGTGAGCGGCGTCTACGGCGGCGAGCTGGACCCGCTGCCGATGATGGAGATGTTTGACCGCGGCGTGCAGGTGCGGATGGGGCAGTGCCATGTACGCCGTTGGACCGACGAGATCCTGCCGGTGGTGATGGCCGACGACGACCCCTTGGGGCTCGAGGATCTGGCGACACACCACCTCCCCCTCGACGAGGCACCCGCGGCCTACTCGATGTTCCAGCGCAAGGACGACGGCTGCATCAAGGTCGTGCTGAAGCCGTGACCGCTCAGCCGGTGGTCGGCGTCGTGACCGGCGCTTCCAGCGGCATCGGGCGCGCCACGGCACATCTGCTCGCTGGACGGGGAGCCCACCTGACCCTGATCGCCCGCGGCCGGGGACCGCTTGAGGAGACGGCGATCGAGTGCCGAGCCGCGGGAGCGGCCTCCGTGCATGTGATGACGGTCGACGTCGGCGACAGCGAGGCGCTCGAGGCTGCGATTCGCGAGATCCAGTCGACACACGGAAGGATTGACGTCGCGGTCCAGTCTGCCGGCGTCGTGGCCTACGGACCCTTCGTCGACATACCTGCCGAGGTGTTCGACGGTGTCCTGCGAGTCAACGTGCTCGGCTCCGCCAACCTCGCCCGCAGCGTCCTCCCGGGGATGCGCGAGCGTGGCCGGGGCAGCTTCGTGCTGATCGGCTCTGTCATCGGAGCGATCGCCGTACCGCAGATGTCGCCGTATGTGGTGAGCAAGTGGGCGATCCGCTCGCTGGCGCGTGAGCTGCAGCTGGAGAACCGTGACTGCCGTGGTGTCAACGTCACCTGCGTCACGCCGGGGAGTGTCGACACACCTATCTATCTGCAGGCCGCCAACTACGACGGCCATGTCGGCCGGCCGCCGCCCCCGGTCGTCTCGCCGGAGCGGGCGGCCCGTGCCGTCATCAGGGCCATCGACAGGCCTCGGCGCACTGTCGATGTCGGGGCCGCGAACAAGGTCATGCGCGCCGGCTTCACACTGCTGCCTCGCGTCTTCGACGCTCTGGTCGGCCCGCTGTTCTCCGTGACCGGCCGCGACCAGGCCAGGGCGACACCTGGCCCAGGAAACGTCTTCGAGTCCCAGGCTGCGCTGAACCGGGTGCACGGCGAGCAAGGCTCGAGTGTGGTCGCGACGGCCCGGGCGGTCGGCGCGAAAGCGGGGAAGCCGCCGCGTCGGGATGACGAGCCGACATGACGCCTGGTCGAGCGTAGGCGTCGGTTTGCGAAGGCGGACACGTGACCGAGCTCCATCCGGGTAGATCCGACCAGTCCGACGCGCGGCACGATGCGATGTTGGCTCAGAAGTTCGTGGCCTTGGCAGACACCCTGGTGGCCGACTCGACATCGTCGAGCTGAGTGACACGTTGATCGAGGCCTGCGTCGACCTGCTCGGGGTGTCCGCTGCCGGGTTGCTGCTGACCGATGGGCGAAGTGAGCTGCAAGTGGTGGTCTGCTCGAGCGACGAGACGTGGCTGCTGGAGCTCTTTCAGCTCCAGACCGACGAAGGCCCGTGTCTGGACTGTGTGCGCGCGTCCGAGCCGTTGACGGTGGAGGCCATCGGCGCGAGGCCTGAGAACAGATTCTCAGCATGACAGGGAGCCCGCACCTAGACGTATGGCGTGACACACAGTTAGGGTGCGCCTACAGACCGTTCCCGGGGGTACGCCCCCAGTCGGACGGAGAAGCCCGACCCCAAAGGGTCGGGTCACGTTGATCAATCCTCGAGGGAGCCACTTGTGAGAGCAGTCCGCCATTTTGTCACGCTGCTGTTGATCTGTACCGGCCTTGCGTTCGCGCAGGGCATCAGCTCAGCCAGCACGGCGTTAGAGCCGGCCGAGTCCCTGGCCGCCAAACCAGACCCGTCACTGCTGAAGCAGCTGCGCAACAACGCGCGCGGCTCCGTGGCAGTCACGCCCGAGACCGGCACCAGTCGCGCCGGCTTCATCGCCGCCGGTCGCAACGGCGACCTGCTCCCGAGCAACGACGCCCGCGCCGTCGACAAGGCCGCCGCGTTCATGAACACGTACGGCCCGCTGCTCGGCGCCACCGGCTCCTCCCAGCTGCGCCAGACAGGCCGGAGCACCGACAAGTACGGCACGACCGTGTCCTACGAGCAGGTCTACCAGGGTGTGCCCGTCTTCGGCGGCACGCTCAAGGCCCACCTCGACGACGACGGCGACCTGACCGCGGTCAACGGCACCGCGGTGCCGAATCTCTCGCTGTCCACGACACCGCGACTCAGCGCGCAGGAGAGCGGCAAGCGCGCGGTGGCCTCCGTGAGGTCCGACCCGCCGACGAGCGAGGATGGCAAGGCCGGCAGCACGGCCGGCATCCGCGCCGTCTCGCCAGAGCTCTTCGTCTACCGCACCGGTCTCATCCGCGGTGAGACGGGCACCAACGAGCTCGCCTACCGCATCGAGGTCACCAACAACAAGAACGTGCGCGACATCGTGTTCCTGGACGCCAACACCGGCAAGGTGCTCAACCGCTACTCGATGATCGAGAACGCTCTCGACCGCGAGCTGTACGAGGAGAGCCCAGACACCCCACCGGTGTGGGAAGAGGGCGACCCCTTCCCCGCTGACCTCAACGAGGAGCAGCAGAACCTCGTCTACGCCTCCGGTGAGTCGTACTCCTTCTTCAAGAACGCCTTCGGCCGGGACTCGTATGACGCCAACGGCATCACGATGAAGACGGTCAACAACGACCCGAGCATCCGCTGCCCGAACGCCAACTGGAACGGCAGGACGACCAACTACTGCAACGGCGTCACCTCTGACGACGTGGTCGCCCACGAGTGGGGCCACGCCTACACCGAGTACACCCACGGCCTCATCTACCAGTACCAGTCGGGTGCTCTCAACGAGTCGTACTCCGACATCTGGGGTGAGACCGTCGACCTGATCAACAACCGTCAGGATGGCGACGAGGGCAACATCAACGCCAAGCGCACCGACGGCGCCTGCTCGACCAACACCGCTGCCAACCCGGTCGTCGTCATCAACTCACCGGAGAGCATCGAGCGCGTCTGCCCCGCCGGTGCTGCGTCGTTCGGCCCCCAGCTCGATGGCACCGGCGTGACTGATGACGTCGTCCTCGGCCTCGACGTCGACGAGGACGGTGCGGGCACCGCAAGCACCACCACCGACGCCTGCTCTCCCCTCACCAATGCGGGAGCGGTCGCCGGCAAGATCGTGATCGTCGACCGCGGCGCGTGCGCCTTCACCCAGAAGGCGACGAACGTCGACGCGACAGACGCGGTCGGCCTCATCATCGGCAACAACGTCCCCGGCCCGCCGAACGGCATGTCCGGTGTCGCGGAGGTGAGCATCCCGGTGGTGCAGATCAGCCAGGAGAACCGCAACGCGATCGTCAGCCAGCTGGCCAACGGCGTCAACGTGACAATGAAGGACGCCGGCGGTGAGCGAGAGGACTCCTTCCGCTGGCTGGTCGGTGAGGACAGCTTCGCCTTCGGCGGTGCGATCCGTGACATGTGGACCCCCACGTGCCTCGGTGACCCCGGCAAGGTGAGCGACGCCGAGTACAAGTGCTCGCCCGACGACCAGGGCGGCGTCCACAGCAACTCGGGTGTGCCGAACCACGGCTACGCCCTGCTCGTGGACGGCGGCCAATACAACGGTGTCACCGTCCCGAAGATCGGGATCACCAAGGCTGCGCACATCTACTGGCGCGCGCAGTCGGAGTACCAGACGGAGACCTCGGACTTCACCGACCACGCCGACTCCCTGGACAGCTCCTGCACCGACCTCATCGGTCAGGCACTGAACCCACTCAGCACGGCTGGAGCGCCTGAGGCGGTCCCGTCGACACCAGTGGAGGCAGACGGTCCGATCACCGCCGCCGACTGCGCCGCAGTCGGAGCGATGGCTCAGGCTGTGGAGCTCCGCAGGGAGCCGGTGCAGTGCAACTTCCAGCCGCTGCTGGCCAAGAACGCGCCGAACCTGTGCGGCGACGTCCAGAAGCGCAACAACATCTGGAAGGACTCGTTCGACAACGGTCTGGCCAACTGGCAGACCAGCGAGGACTGGCTCTTCGGTGAGCAGGAGTTCCAGTGGGAGGCCGACTCGACTCTGCCTGGCACCCGCCCGGGCACGGCCGCCTATGCGGTCGACCCAGACGGCGGCTCCTGCAACGCAGACGCCAACGACTACTCCGGCGTCATGAAGATGCAGAGCGAGCCGATCCTCATCCCCGGCTCGCAGCAGAAGAGCCCGCGGCTGTCGTTCACGCACTACGTCGCCACCGAGGCGGCCTACGACGGCGGCAACGTGAAGGTCAGCGTCAACGCCGGGCCCTTCGCAGCCGTCCCCGACACGGCGTACATCTTCAACCCGCCGAACGACGACCTGGAAGCCACCAACCCGCTCGCACCGCAGCGGGGCTTCTCCGGCACCGACGGTGGCGAGGTCACCGGCAGCTGGGGCAAGTCGCAGATCGACCTGACGATGGTCGGCGCCCAGTCGGGCGACTCGATCGAGATCCGGTTCGACTTCGGCATGGACGGTTGTGGCGGGGTCGACGGCTGGTATGTCGACGACGTCACGGTCTCGACCTGCAAGGCGAAGACGAAGACCACTGCCACGCAGGACCCGAGCCCGTCTCGCTTCGGCACCGCCCCGCAGGCCAGGGTGACTGTCGACTCGCTCGGCGGTCAGGGTGACCCGACCGGTGAGGTCGTTGTCCGCGAAGGTGACCGGCAGGTGGGTTCCGGCACGCTGAACGACGGCAAGGTCCGCATGAAGCTTGCGCAGTTCATGAGTGTGGGTGTCCACGACCTGGTGGCCCGTTACACGGGTTCGGATCTGCACGCGGCCAGCAGCGACAGGTTCGAGGTCCGGGTTGTCAAGGTAGCGACGGACATCCGGCTGGAGCTCAAGCCCAACCCGGTGCTTCAGGGACGCAGGTTGATCGCCCACATCAGCACGCCCAACGACGGCTACACGCCGAACAGCCGGGTGCTGCTGAGATACCAGGGCAAGGTCATCGGCGAGACGCTGATGCAGAGAGACCAAGCCCGCATCCTGTACGACGGCAGGCTGCCACTCGGTCGACAGACCATGACGGCGGTCTACGTTGGAAACGAGCGGGCCCAGCGGGACACCGACACCGCGAGCGTGCGGGTGTTCCGGCGCTAGTCACTGGTCGCTCATCACGACTGAGCCCCCTTCCGGACCGCAGCAGCGGGCTGGGAGGG
>JACDHG010000119.1:1886-8052 GCA_013821195.1 Propionibacteriales bacterium | reverse complement strand
GGCGCCGGCGTTGGCGAGTCCCAGGTGGAGCGGTGTCGACCGTCTCGCCCGTCGCTCCCACCGCTGCAGCTGCCGGTCACGCTCGTGTGGCCCGCAGTCGCCGAGGAACTCGAGCGTCACGTGCCATCTCGACGGTGGCACCCACCTCAGCTCTGGGCGGGCGGTCCGAAGGCCGTCGACCCACTCGTCGAGGTGCTGCTCCACCTCTGGCGGCAGCAGTAGCGCGGTGAAGAGCCGGGACGAGGTCGGCGGCCGCTGGGAGCGGCTCAGCGGACGTCGACGAGGTCCACGAGGAAGATGAGCGTCTCGCCGGGGGCGATCGCGTTGCCGGCTCCCCGGTCGCCGTACCCCAAGTGAGGGGGGACGACGAGCTTGCGACGTCCGCCCACCTTCATGCCCTGGATGCCCTGGTCCCACCCTGAGATGACCTGGCCGACCCCAAGCCGGAACGACAGCGGCTGCCCTCGGTTGTAGGAGGCGTCGAACTCCTCACCTGTCGAGTGCGCTACTCCGACGTAGTGGGCGACGACCGTGACACCGGCGGACGCCTCGACACCGTCGCCTTCGACCAGGTCGTCGATTTCCAGGTCGTCGGGCGGAGGGGAGGTCGGGTAGTCGATCTCTGGTTTCTCAAGACTCATGTCCAACAGCCTAGTGTGTCCCGAATGTCCGAGTGCAGGGGCGCCGTCCGCGGGTCAACGCACTCGGCAGCAGGGCAGCGTCATTGAGTGTGGACGTAGGACTCGAGCTGGTCGCGCTCGAACTCGAGCTCCCCGATCCGAGACTTCACCACGTCCCCGATGGACACGATTCCCTTGAGCTGCCCGTCCACCACGACGGGGACGTGCCGGATGCGGTGCTCGGTCATGATGCGCATGAGGTCGTCGACGGAGTCGGATGGAGCAGCGGTCTTGACGGTCGTTGTCATGATGTCCGCGACGAGGCTCTCGAGGATCGTCGTACCTGACACCAGGCCGCGCACGACATCGCGCTCGGACACGATGCCCGCAACCGGGTTGGCATCGTCGCCGACGATGACGGCGCCGATGTTGTGTTCAGCGAGGAGGTCGACCAGGTCGCGTACGGTCGCGTCGGGCGACAGCGTCACCAGAGCGCTGGACTTCGACCGCAGCACATCACTGATGCGCATCGTTGGCCTCCTTGGTCGGTCGTGATGCGGAAGCCTCGACGATAGTGCCAAGCAGGCAGCCGGGAAAGATCTGGTCGCGCACGACTGCGAGGATGGCGACCGTGACGCTGACCCCGACCGTCCCGGCGACTCCTCGACGGACGTCGCGGGCTCCGGCGACGTACGTGTGGGTCGTGCTGGTCACCATCACGAGCGTGCTGGTCGTCGACGCCTCGGCCTCCCTCGCTGTCCAGCGGCTGCTGGGCATCCTGACCTGGGCAGTGCTGTTGCTCCTGCTGGCACGGGAGTCGAGCGTCGTCCGGGTCCAGACCCTGATCGTCGTGGTATTCGCGACTGCGGTCGAGTACACGTTCTCGCCACTGCTGCAGGTCTACGTCTACCGTTTCGACAACGTCCCGATGTACGTCCCGCCCGGTCACGGCCTGGTCTATCTGGCGGCCTGGTCCGTCGGGAGGCTCGCGTTCGTGAAGGCAAACGAGCGTGTCTGCACCGCGCTGGTGATACTCGCGGGAGGCGCCTGGGCGGCGTACGGCATCACCCTCGCCGATCGCCCAGACACGCTGGGCGCGTTCTGGTACCTCTGCCTCGTGGGGTTCTTGTGGTGGGGCCCGTCGCGGGGGCTCTACATCGGGGCGTTCGTGGTCGTGAGCTATCTCGAGGTCGTCGGTACGGCGCTCGGCACGTGGCAGTGGCGGCCGGTCGACCCGACGGGACTCGTCAGCATCGGCAACCCGCCTTCCGGGGCTGCAGGCGGCTACGGCTGGTTCGATCTCGCAGCACTGCTCGCGGCGCCCCCCGTGCTGGCCTGGATCTCCCGCGTCAGGCGTCCGGTCCCTCGGGATCATCCGGCAGCTCCGGCGGCTGGCCCCGCTGCCGGTAGGCGGTGAAGTCGTGCAGGCTGCCGTGTGCTGAGGTGTCTCGCCGGTCCGTCCCAGGCGGCAGCTCGCCGATGAGGGCGAGTGCCTGGTCATGCAGCTTGCCGTTCGTGGTCAGCGCGTTGCCGCCTGTCGGTCCGGGGACTCCCGTCAGGTCGGTGAGCCTCCCACCCGCCTCCGTGACGATGACGGCCAGCGCCGCCAGGTCGTGGAGCGCAAGCTCGGGCTCGGCAGCGATGTCGGCAGCTCCCTCAGCCACCAGCATGTGAGACCAGAAGTCGCCGAAGGCGCGACTGCGCCAGCATCGGCGAGTCAGCGACATGAAGTCCTCGAGGCGGCCGCGTGCCTCCCAGCCCGCGAGCGAGGAGTAGGACAACGACGCGTCCTCGATCTTGGAGACGTCGGAGACGTGGCAGGCGTGCGCGGCAGAGAGCGACTTCCCGGTCCAGGCACCCGAGCCCCTCGTCGCCCACCAGCGACGGCCCAGGGCGGGTGCGGACACGACACCGACGACGACCTCGTCCTCGACCATGAGCCCGATGAGAGTGGCCCAGACCGGGACGCCCCGGACGAAGTTCTTGGTCCCGTCGATCGGGTCGACCACCCAACGCCGCGGCCCCCATCCGGTGGAGCCCTGCTCCTCACCATGCACCGCGTCGCGAGGTCGAGCCCGGCCGAGCGACCGCCGGATCATGTCCTCCACTGCCGTGTCCGCATCACTGACGGGTGTGAGGTCGGGCTTGTGGACCACGTGCAGGTCGAGGGCCTTGAACCGGTCCATCGTCAAGGAGTCGGCGTCATCTGCCAAGATGTGCGCAAGCCGGAGGTCGTCGGTGTGGTCGGTCGAGGACATAGCGGTCAGCGTACGGCGCCGACGCCCGAGACGTTTCCCGACGCGCATCGAGAAGCCACGCACAGCACCTGAAGCGTCGGCTCACCTGACCGCCCTGCACCCACTGCCCACCAGGCGTTTGCGATGTTCACAAGCCGGATGGACTGTCAACATGGCAGGTCTGCGTTGCAGACAGGGGGTTTACCATGTTTACATCGCAAACCCCCAGAGGACACCGATGTTCGACGAGATCGACGGTCTGCCCCTTCACCCCCTCGTCGTCCACGCCGCCGTGGTGCTGGTCCCACTGGCAATGCTGCTGGGTGTGCTGTTCGCGGTGCCGCGCATGCGTGCCTGGGCGCGGATGCCGCTCCTGCTGGTCACACTCGCGGCGGCCGCGTCGACGTATGTCGCCAAGCTGAGCGGGGAGAACTTCAAAGAGGTGCTCCAACTGGGTGGGCCGGCCGGCGCGCTGATCGAGGAGCACGAGGCCCGGGCCAACCTGCTGCTGATCCTCGTTCTCGGCTTCGCCGTGGTCGCAGCCGCCGCGTTCGTCGTGACTCGGACGAGCACTGCCAACTCACCGGTCGTGCTCGCTGTCGCTGCCGTGCTCGTCATGGGCGCGGTGGCAGTCGGCGTGCAGGTGTACCGCGTGGGGGATATCGGGTCGCGCGCCGTCTGGAACCCCACCGGTGACACTGACTTCTCCCGGTAGACGTCACCAGCCCGCCGACGACGTCGTACGGATGTAGGCGGCAGCGTCGCATCTCACGGACGCCACTTGGGGAGAATGGTCCCGGGGGTCAGTAGGGATGCCTGGCGTAGAGATAGAAGCGGCGCTGGGTGAAGGTGAGGTCGCGGGCGGAGTTGTGCAGGTCCAACAACTGGAGCGCGTACCTGTCGACGCTGAAGTCGTCGGGGACCTCCCAGGGCACGTACGCGAAGTAGCGCACCAGCGTGGCGACGTCTGCGAAACGCGCCTGGCCTCGCCACTCCTGGGAAGCCGTCACCTCGAAGCCAGCGGCGAGCGCGTCAGCGCGGAGGTGCTCCAGGGTGACATCCGGGTAGCTCGACTGGCCACCGAAGATCGCTTGAGTCTCCTCGAAGTCACGGCCGTCCACCTGTTGGGTCAGGAAGCGACCTCCAGGCTGCAGCACCCGGAAGACCTCGCTGGCGACATAGGCCTCGTGCCGGTCCAGGACGACGTCGAACAGGTCGTCCTGGAACGGCAAGGAGGGGTCTGACTCGGCGTTGTACGGCACGACCGGTATGCCGCGGGAGGCGAGATTCCGTGTCGCCACGGCGATGTTCGGTACCCACCCCTCGGTGGCAACAGTGTCGCGAGGTAGCGCCCCGACCAGTGTCAGTAGCACCTCGCCGCCGCCGGTTCCCAAGTCCAGCGCCCTGTTCGCGCCGACGAGCGCCTCACGCGCGAGGTCGAGGTACGACCAAGGCGGCTGCTGCTCGATGGAGCAGCCATCCAACTCCGAGAGGTCCCAGCCAGTCACGGGGGTCTGATGGACCTGCCTCCATCGGGATAACAGTGTTTCGTCGACTGCAGACACGCCAGCGACTCAAGCACAATCGACGTCCCCCTCGCGAACTCTGCTTCGCATCCGACTCGGACCTGACGCAGGGGCACGATCGGGAACCGCGCGCACCGACGGTCTTGTCGAAGGACGGCGCGTTGGCCGTCACCCGCTGGGAGTAGCGGGTGGTCAGCGCTCGGACGACTCGCGGCTGTCGAGCAGCCGTCGGAACGACTCGACCCGCTCCGGCTCGATGTGGCTGTCCGCGATCGCCTCGTCGAGGGCGCACTCCGGCTCCGAGGTCGCGTGGGTGCAGCCGCGCGGACATTCGACGGTCAGGGCATCCAGGTCCTCGAACGCACCGATGAGATGTCGCGGGTCGACGTGGGCGAGTCCGAACGACCGGATACCCGGTGTGTCGACCACCCAGCCGCCGGACGGAAGCTCCAGCACGTACGCCGACGTCGACGTATGACGACCGCGGCCCGTCACCTCGTTCACGTGTCCCGTGGCCCGTCCCGCCCCGGGAATGAGCGCGTTGACCAGCGTCGACTTCCCGACCCCTGAGTGGCCGACGAAGACGCTGACGCGGTCCCGCAGCCACTCCCGCAACGGGTCGAGGTCTCCTCCGCGAGGTGCGACGACGAACGGCACGCCCAGGGGACGGTAGGTGGACAGCAGCGTCTCGGGGTCTGCCAGGTCGACCTTCGTGAGGCATAGCAGCGGGTCGAGCCCCTCGTCGTACGCCGCCACCAGCGCCCGGTCGATCAGCCGCGGCCGAGGCTCAGGGTTGGCGACGGCGGTGACGATGACGAGCTGGTCGGCGTTCGCGACGATGATGCGCTCGACGGGGTCGTCGTCGTCGGCGGTGCGGCGCAGGGCTGACACCCGGGGGACGACCTCGACGATGCGGGCCAGGCTGCCCCCCGCTCCGCTGACGTCTCCGACGACGCGCACCCGGTCGCCCACGACGACTGCCTTGCGTCCGAGCGCTCTCGCCGTCATCGCCAGCACCGTCCGGACGCCGTCGCAGTCGGCCAACCGCAGGGTGTAACGCCCACGGTCGATGGTCGTCACGAGCCCCTCGGCGGCGTCGTCATGGGCAGGTCGGTCCTTCGTGCGTGGTCTGGTCCGTCGGCGCGGCCGCTGGTAGCGCTGATCATCCTCGATGTCGTAGCTCGGGCTCACGACAGCATCGCCTGCCACGCGCCGGCGAAGTCGGGATGTGTCTTGGTGGTTGCCGCGACGTCATCGAGCCGCAGCCCCTCGACCCGCAGACCGAGGACGGCAGCCGCGTGCGCCATCCGATGGTCGTCGTACGTGTGGAACGTCCCCGCCCGCAGCGGTCGGGGGGTGATCACGAGACCGTCCGCGGTCTCCTCGACGCCACCGCCGAGGGCGTCGAGCTCGGTAGCGAGCCCTGCCAACCGGTCGGTCTCATGGCCGCGCAGGTGGGCGATGCCGCGCAGGTACGAAGGAGAGTCCGCCAAGGCCGCGACGGAGGCGATCACCGGGGTGAGCTCGCCGACATCGTGCAGGTCGATGTCGACGCCCGTGATGCCTCCGGCGCCGGCCACGATGAGACCGTGGTCGTCCAACGACACCTCAGCCCCGAACAGCACGAAGATGGACCGCAACGCGTCGCCTGCCTGGGTGGTGGAGCGCGGCCAGCCGGGCACCGTGACGGCGCCGCCGGTGACGAGTCCAGCCGCTAGGAACGCCGCCGCGTTGCTCAGGTCGGGCTCGATCGCGGTGTCGAGCGCGGCGACGGGCCCGGGGT
>JACDHG010000119.1:0-1876 GCA_013821195.1 Propionibacteriales bacterium | reverse complement strand
CCGCCACGGTCATGTCGATGTGGGGCTGCGAGGGGACCGGCTTGCCGTCGTGGCGTACGTCGACCCCCTTGTCGTAGCGGGCGCCGGCGAGCAGCAGAGCGGAGACGAACTGCGAGGACGACGACGCGTCGACGGTCACGACGCCTCCGTCGACCGCGCCGCGACCCCGCAGCGTGAACGGCAGCGAGGATGTGGCGCTGTCGAGGTCGACTCCGAGCGAGCGCAGCGCGTCGAGGATCGCCCCCATCGGTCGCTCGCGCGCCCGCGGGTCACCGTCGAAGGAGACCGGCCCCGTGGCAAGGGCCGCGACCGGGGGCACGAAGCGCATCACCGTCCCGGCCAGGCCGCAGTCCACGCGGGCTGGACCCGTCAGCGGGGCGGGCGTGACGGTCACCGCGTCGTCGCCGTGGACGACGCCGATGCCGAGATCCGACAGGGCGGCCATCATCAGTCGGGTGTCGCGGGCGAACAACGGCCTGGTGATGGTCGACGGCTCGTCGGCAAGGGCGGCCAACAGCAGCGCCCGATTGGTGAGCGACTTCGACCCCGGCACGCGCACGGTCGCACGGACCGGCGTCGCGGCGTACGGCGCCACCCACCCAGGACTCGAACGCGACGTCACGGCTCAGCAGCCTACCGGCGGCGCCGGCAAGGCTGCCGCGTCGATGATGCTCGACCGTGCCGGCTCAGCCGGGAGTGAACTGGCTGGCGCGGCGGCGGGTCTCGCCGGCCTGGCGTCGCGCTCGCCAGCCGAGGCTCGGCTTGCCAGCGGTGTCGACGCTGGCCAGCAGCAGCCCACCCATCATCGAGACGTTCTTGAAGAAGTGGATCTGCTGGTTCGCCTTCTGCTGCGGGTCGTTCTCCTCCCAGAACCGGTGTCCACCGAACGTGGTCGGGGCAAGCGTTGCAGCCAGGGCGAGCGCCGCGAGCCGTGGTGCCCGGCCCGTCGCCAGGCAGAAGCCACCGACGACGTGCACGACGCCGTTGAGC
This sequence comes from Propionibacteriales bacterium, assembly GCA_013821195.1. GTDB lineage: Bacteria > Actinomycetota > Actinomycetes > Propionibacteriales > Nocardioidaceae > JACDHG01. The sequence continues at coordinate 886 of JACDHG010000119.1, read as the reverse complement.
TGGACCATCTGCTTGGAGTCGAGCTGGAACGGCAGCTGCTCGGTGGCCTTGTCGACGGTCGGAGCGAGCTTCTCCGTCACAGGTTTGGCTTGTCGGGAGAGGTAGTCGGAGTTCTTCAGCGAGTTCACCCCACCGGTGATGAACATCGAGGAGAGCATCGGGCGGGCGATCAGTCTCACAAGTCCCATGCCCCATTCTTACCTCATGGCGTGAGCCGGTGCAGGTCTCGGGGGAAGAGGGTGACCTGCCGGATGTTCTCTGCCTCGACCAGACGTCCCACCCAGCGCTCCAACCCGATGGCGAAACCACCGTGCGGCGGGATGCCGTACCTGAACGCGTCGATGTATGCCGAGTAGGGCTCGAGGGCGAGCCCGCGTTGCTGCAGGGCCGCCACGTAGTCGTCGTACCGGTGCAGCCGCTGGGCGCCACTGACCAGCTCGACTCCCCGGAAGATCAGGTCGAACGACCGTGACCACCGAGGCTCTGCCGGGTCGGGATGGGTGTAGAACGCGCGGTGGGCGGTCGGGTATCCCTCGACGACGACGAAGTCGCTGTCATGGCGCTCCTTGGCCCATGCCCCCAGTGCTCGTTCGTGCGCGGGTGACAGGTCGGGCTCGTCCGCGGGAGCACCCGCGATCTCGAGTGCCTCGCGGAAGTGCACGACGGGAAAGGCGGCGGGCACCACCGGGACGTCGACGCCGAGCAGCTCGACAGCAGCCGAGGCGCGGGCGTGGATGTCGGCGACCATGCCCGCCACGACGCCGCGAAGCACTCGGATCACCTCGAGGTGGTCGGCGATGAAGCCGAGCTCCACGTCGAGGGAGACGTACTCCGCGAGATGGCGCACGGTGTCGTGCGGCTCGGCTCGGAAGACGGGGCCGACCTC
>JACDHG010000118.1 GCA_013821195.1 Propionibacteriales bacterium | reverse complement strand
AGCCGAGCTCCACGTCGAGGGAGACGTACTCCGCGAGATGGCGCACGGTGTCGTGCGGCTCGGCTCGGAAGACGGGGCCGACCTCGTAGACCCGCTCGAACACCCCGACCAGGACCTGCTTGTAGAACTGCGGCGACTGCGCCAGGTATGCAGGTCGTCCGAAGTAGTCGACGGTGAAGACGCTGGCGCCGGACTCGGTGGCGGACTCGACGAGCTTGGGACTGTGCACCTCGGTGAAGCCGTCACCGTCGAGAGTTCCGCGGAAACCGTGAAGGGACGCGGCCGCCAGCCGCCAACAGGCCTGCCGCCGCGGATGACGCAAGGTGGTCTGGGCGTTGTCCAGCACCGTCGGCAGACCTGCGCTGATGGTTGGCCGCCAGAGCTCGATCGCCGGAGTGGCCGACGGCTCACCAAGGGAGGTGATCGAGGGTTCGACCACCTCCACGCCACCGGGGGCCCGCGAGTTGAGGCTGGTGACGCCGACGACGTCCACGGGAGTCTCCTCAGGCAGGTCCTCGACCTGCGCGATCGTCGTCTCGTCCTTGATGACGACCTGCGCGGTGCCGGTGCGGTCTCGTACGACGAGGAAGGTGAGTCCCGACAGCCGCCGCCGGCGGTGCACCCAGCCGTTGAGTCTGATCGGCTCTCCCGGCCTGTCGGCATACGCCTGCACATCGGACGCGAGCGTCCGCGCCGGCAGGGATGGCTTGGCAGCCGGGGATGTCGTGGATGCGGTAGGTGATGTCATGTCTCGTCTCCGGGAGTGCGGAGCCCTGGAGGTGTGGGCGACGGGCAAGCTCGCGGTGCCACCACACCTTCGCCGGCGACGTGCCGACCTCGAGACGTCCAGCTCGGAGGTGTCTTCGTCACAGGTCCGCAGTCCGCCTTCTCAGCTGCCGGCGGCTCTCTGTGCCTGCGGTGTCCTGCGACTACTTGTCCTCGTCGTCGCTGTTGCCGCCCATCGTAGCGTCCCTGGCGTCACCGATCGCCGGCTGTGACAGGCTGGTTCCATGTGTGGGCGCTACGCCTCGAGCCGCAGGCCGGAGGATCTCGTCGAGGAGTTCGAGGTCGACCGGGTGGACGTAGGTGTGCCGCTCGAGCCCGACTACAACGTGGCCCCGACCAAGGACGTGTATGCCGTCTTCGACCGCGTCTCCAAGCGCGAGCCGGGCGACGGGCCGGTCCGCCGACTCGCAGCCGTGCGCTGGGGCCTGGTGCCCTCGTGGGCAAGGGACACGGGTATCGGTTCGCGCCTGATCAACGCCCGCGTCGAGACCCTGGCCGAGAAGCCGGCGTTCAAGGCGGCCTTCGCCAGACGCCGGTGCCTGCTTCCGGCGGACGGGTACTACGAGTGGTACCCGACTCAGCAGCGGACGGCCAAGGGCAGGCCGCTCAAGCAGCCCTTCTTCATCCGCCCCCGTGACGGGGGTGTGTTGGCGATGGCGGGCCTCTACGAGATCTGGCGCAACCCCGACGTTGCAGACGCGGATGGAGACGGCGCGTTCCTGTGGACGGCCACGGTGATCACCACCGCAGCCGAGGACGACCTGGGGCGCATCCACGACCGGATGCCGATGCTCGTCGAGCCTGGGCGCTACGCGAGCTGGCTCGACCCGATGGTCAACGACACCGACGACCTGTCCACGCTCCTCGTGCCCGCTGCCCCCGGTCGGCTGGAGGCCTACCCGGTGTCGAGAGAGGTCAACTCCGTGACGAACAACGGGTCTGAGCTCACTGCGCCGGTGGATGTCGATGCACAGGTCGGGGCCGAGGGGTTGTTCGAGGCGTGACGACCTCGGTTCGCACGATCTCGACGCCGTACGGCGACGCCCGACTGCACACAGACCGCTCGCGTCATCCCGTGGCGAGCCTGGTGCTGGGTCACGGTGCCGGTCGCGGAGTGGAATCGGCGGACCTGGTGGCGCTCGCCCGCGTGCTGCCCGGCCTGGGCATCTCGGTCTACCGCATCGAACAGCCGTGGCACGTGGCGGGCAAGAAGGTCGCGTCGCGGCCGGAGATGCTCGACGTCGGCACGATCGCCTGTGTCAACGGCATCCGAGCCCGGACACCGATGGTCCTCGGCGGACGAAGCGCGGGGGCCCGGGTGGCCTGTCGCCTCGCCAAGCAGCTCGGCGCCGTCGGTTGTCTGGCGCTGTCTTTCCCGCTGCAACCGCCACGTCGGTCGGGGAGACCCGCCAAGAGCAGGTTGCCCGAGCTCTTGGGGGCTGGCGTCCCGGTGTTCGTCGTCCAGGGCGAGCGAGACGCCTTCGGAGGGCCCGACGCGTTCCCCGAGAGCGTCGAGCTGACGGTGGTACCCGGGGCCGACCACAGCCTCAGGGTCCCCCGGCGCGCGGCCCTGACGCAGGACGAGACCCATGCTCTTGTCGTCGAAGCGGTCGTCGAGTGGGTGACGGCACGGGTCGGGTAGTGGCCCAACCACCCTGGCCCGCGTTGCCTTTCCCTGGCGCCGTTAGCAGCGCAGTCAGGGACGCTGACGGACGGGCGTGCGGGAATGATCGCCCGTCAACCGGTGTTCGACTCGGCGTACCACTAGCGGAGAAGTTCGTCGACGAGGAGGTCACGTGGTCGCCGCCACACCATGCCAGCTGGCAGCGGACGACAGCGTCGATGGCCTCGCTGAGATCGAACGTCGCGAGTGGCCGCTACCCTTGCCAGTGATGACAGACCAGCCTGAGACCCGGCCTGAGACAGAGACCGTCGAGGAGCGCACCGCCCGCTTCGAGCGCGACGCGCTCGTCTACCTCGATCAACTCTACTCCGCGGCGATGCGGATGACCCGTAACCCACAAGACGCCGAGGATCTCGTCCAAGAGACCTACGCCAAGGCTTTCGCGGCCTTCCACCAGTTCAAGGAAGGCACCAACCTCAAAGCCTGGCTCTACCGCATCCTGACGAACTCCTTCATCAACATCTACCGCAAGAAGCAGCGCCAGCCGACCCAGGATCCGCATGAGCAGATCGAGGACTGGCAGCTGGCGCGGGCCGAGAGCCACACCGCGGCAGGGCTCAAGTCGGCGGAGGCGCAGGCGCTCGAGCACCTACCTGACAGCGACGTCAAGGACGCGCTGCAGCAGATCCCGGAAGACTTCCGGCTGGCGGTCTACCTGGCAGATGTCGAAGGTTTCGCATACAAGGAGATCGCGGAGATCATGGGCACCCCGGTCGGCACCGTGATGTCACGACTGCACCGTGGCCGCGGCCAGCTGCGCACCCTGCTCGCCGACTACGCCAGCGAGCGTGGCCTCGTCCGGCACGAGGAGCTCGAGCCCGAGGTGACGTCATGAGCTGCGGCAGGCACCATGACGTCGACTGCTCGCTGATCCTCGAGCGGGTCTATGTCTTCATCGACAACGAGCTCGCGTCGGCGGACTGTCATCAGATCCAGCAGCATCTCGACGAGTGCGGGCCCTGCCTGCGGGCGGTCGATCTCGAACGGGTCGTCAAGGCGCTCGTCGCCCGCTCCTGCATGGAGAGCGCGCCCGTCGAGCTGCGACAGCGCGTGATGTTCTCGATCCGTCAAGCGCAGCTCGAGATCTCAGCGCGTCGACTCGACCTCGGCTGACCGTCTGCTCTCGCGACCGCCGCGGCGCCTGGTCAGGTGTTGGGGCGCTTGCCGTGGTTGGCGGCCTTCTTGCGGCGAGCGCGGCGCTTGCGGCCGGTCTTGCTCATCGGTTCCTCCTGGTTGCTGTACAGATGCGACCGCCCATTGTCGCAGATGAATGACCTGCGAGAGGACACGCGCCTCACGCTCGGATCGGCGGACTAGGTCGGCCAACACTTGGGCCTGCGTGGCCCGGAACCGCGAGAGCGTCGGGTGGTCCGGCCGCTGCTGACCGCTGATCACCCTAAAGGCCACATCAGGAAGCCGGTCTCGATCCGCCGCGACGACCGCTCCCCACAGCAGTAGGCATAGACAGCAACGCGGTCAGCATCGCCGGGTCGGTATACCGCGACTCGTGAACACCGGCCTGCTCCCGTTCTCAATAGCCGGACCCGCTTGTATCTGCGAGCCACCTGGTATACTCCCGAACCGTTAGATCGCTCCCAAAGCGACCAGGGGGGCCGAGAACCCGTTCTGTCGTGTTCTGCAGAAGGAGAGCTCCCGATGTCAGGTCAACCGTCCTCAGCGGATTCGACAGCACCAGGCCGCCCCGTCCCACCCAAGGACTGGCTGCCCGGGCTCGCGGAGAACTGGAAGAGCGACGCCGTTTCCGGGTTCATCCTCTTCCTCATTGCGCTGCCGCTGTGCCTCGGCATCGCACTTGCCTCCGGGGCACCGCCGATCGCGGGCATCATCTCGGGCATCGTCGCCGGGACGCTCGCCAACCTGCTGTCGGGCTCGTATGTGACGATCAACGGCCCCGCCGCCGGCATGATCGTCATCGTCTTGGGCGCCGTCACCGAGCTTGGTTTCGCCGGAGCCCTGGCGGTCGGCGTTGTCGCCGGTGGCATCCAGATCGTGCTCGGTTTCGCCAAGGCCGGCAAACTCACCGGCTTCTTCCCGCTGTCGGTCATCCACGGCATGCTGGCGGGCATCGGTCTCATCATCATGTCTGGTCAGATCCACGTGGCACTCGGCCGTGAGAACCCGCGCGAGCACGGCTTCCACATTCTCACGGCGATCCCCCACAGCTTCAGCAACCTGGTGCCCGCCACCGCTCTCATAGGTCTCGCGGCGGTGCTGGTCATGGTGTTCTGGCCCATGCTCGGCCGTATCGCCAAGGTCGTGCCGGCGCCGCTGGTGGCGGTCATCGTCGGCACCGGGATCTCGCTGGCAAACGGCGCCGGTCCGCTATTGAACCTCGGTGAAGGTGGCCTGCTTTCAGGCTTCGAGTCGCCCGACTTCTCTGGTCTCCTGTCCGGTCCCGCGATCAAGTGGATCGTGCTGTACGTGTTCGTGGCGAGCCTCGAGTCCCTACTCACCGCGGAGGCGGTCGACAAGCTTGACCCCTGGCAGCGCCGCGCCAACATGAACAAGGAGCTGATCGGGAAGGGCGCCGGCAACATGGTCTCCAGCGCCATCGGTGGCTTGCCGATGATTGCCGAGGTCGTCCGCAGCAAGGCAAACATCCTCAACGGCGCCCGGACCCGCTGGTCCAACTTCTTCCACGGTGTGTTCCTGGCAGGATTCGTCCTGGCCGCGCCCAGCGTGCTCGAGCTCATCCCGCTGGCCGCGCTGGCCGGCATTCTGCTCGTCATCGGCTTCAAGCTCGCGCACCCCAACGACTTCCGCCATGCGCTGCATGTCGGCAAAGTGGACTTCGCACTCATGCTCGTTACCGCGTTCACGGTGCTGCTCACCGACCTGCTCATCGGGGTGGCGACCGGGATCGTCCTCGGCCTGATCTGGGCAGTGATCAGGGGCACCTCGCTGGGCAACCTGTTCAAACCGGCGATCGCTGTCAGCGAGGAGGGCGAGGAGATCAGCATCCAGCTTCGCAAGGCTCTGGGCTTCCACAACTTCATCCCGCTGCGTTCCAAGCTCGACGCCTTGCCACTCGGCAAGACGGTGACGCTGGACTTCTCCGGCGTCCACTACGTCGACCCAACGGTCATGGAGCGCCTCCATGACTTCGAGGTCGGCTACATCGCCGACGCCGGCAGGGTGGTGCGCGTGGGCGACGGGCACCTGACGCCGGACTCCCATCATGAGTTCTCGACGAGGACGGCCCCCAAGTCGTCCGCGCGAGCCTAGTCGCGACGACTAGCGCAGCGGCGAGCGCCCATGCCCATACTCACTGCCATCACATGGCTGCCCATAGTGGGTCTGGTCGTGGTCATGCTTCTCCCCAATCGCCATGCGGCGCTGGCCAAAGTCGTGGCTCTTGCCGCGGCCGGCGGCAGTCTTGTGCTCTCATGGGGACTCCTCGCCTACTTCGACTCCTCGTCGTCCGAGCTCCAGTTCACCGAGCGAACGACATGGATTCCCGAGCTCGGCATGACCTACACCCTCGGCGTCGACGGGCTGAGCTTTCCGCTGGTGCTGCTCACAACCCTGCTGACCGTGGTCGCGCTACTCGCGTCCGTGAAGGTTGACAGCAAACCGAAGGCGTACTTCGCCTTCATGCTGCTGCTCGAGTTCGCCATTCTCGGTGTGTTCGTTTCCGGGGACTGGTTCTTGTTCTACGTGTTCTGGGAGCTCGCGCTCGTCCCGATGTTCTTCCTGATCGGCATGTGGGGTGGGCCGAAGAAGGAGCGCGCGACGCTGACGTTCTTCATGTACACATTGGGCGGCTCGATCTTCATGCTGCTCGGCATCTTCGCGGTCTACCTCGCCGTCGAGCCGCGTAGCTTCGACATGGCGACGCTCGAGGCGGCCAGCGGTGAGTGGACCCGTAGCTTCCAGATCTTGCCGTTCATCGCCTTCTTCATCGGGTTCGCGGTCAAGATCCCGGTGTTTCCGCTGCACGGCTGGCTGCCGCTGGCGCATGTGCAGGCGCCGACACCGGTGAGCATCATGCTGTCAGGTGTCCTGCTCAAGCTCGGTGCCTACGGCATCTTGCGAGTCTCCGACACGCTCCCGTTGGGTCTGCGGGCGCTACTGCCGGCGCTTTTCGTGCTGGCGTTGGTCAACATCCTCTACGGCGCCTTCCTCGCGTTCCGCCAAACGGATCTCAAGGCGGTGGTTGCGTTCTCCTCGATCAGCCACATGGGCTTCGTGCTCTTGGGCATCGCGGCGCTGAACGTGACCGGGGTCTCCGGCGCGATGTTCATGATGCTTGCCCACGGCATCATCACCGGCGGACTGTTCCTCCTCGTAGGCATCATCTACGAGCGCACACACACGATGGAGTTGGGACAACTGTCAGGCCTCAGCGGCCAGATGCCGAGGTACACCAGCCTCGCAGTGTTGGGGCTCCTGGCGTCAATGGGCCTGCCCGGCCTCGCGCAGTTCGTGGGTGAGTTCCAGACGCTACTCGGCGCGTACGAGCGCTGGGGGTTGTACGTGCTGTTCGCGAGCCTTGGCATCCTCGTGACCGCAACGTTCACGCTGCGGGTCATCGCGGCGATGTTCACCGGCGAGCTCGACGAACGCTGGACGGGTATGAAAGACCTCGACGGCCGCGAGCTAGCGGCGGCTGTGCCGCTTGCGGTCCTCACGGTGGCGCTGGGAATCTTTCCGAGCCTGGCGCTCAGCCTTACCGATGTGTCCGTTCGCGCCATGACTGCACTCAACGGCTGATCACCCCGCGATGACCACAGACCCCTCCGCAACGACCACGGCGCCCGCCGACAAGCGTGAGCGCCTCGCCCACGAGCTCGAGCACTGGGGCCACTTGCTGCCGAGCCAGGGCCCAATGACGACATTCGTCCACCACAACACGCTGCACGGGTTGCAGCACAAGCCGTTCGAGAAGGCGGTGGCGGAAGGCGAACTTCTGCTGGGGGGCCGTGCCTACGAGCCCGTCGAACGGGGGCGCGCGCGCCACCGGGCGGGCCGCATCACCGACGCTGACCTGGACGCGGTGTTCGCGACACGCACCGAGTTCGGCCCTGCCGAGGTGCTCGGCACGGCCGGTGGTCGCACCATCACCGACTCCGAGATCCGCAGGCTACAGCTCCAGTACGGAGCCACGGCTGTCCCTGCTGCTGTCCTGCGCGACTCGATGACGTCGGGGGACGCCGGCCGCCGAATCGCCGCCGACGTCCCCCAGGCCGCCCGCGCCCGGCTGCTCAGCCAGGCGCAACGCGAGCTCGCTGCCGGCCTGCAACGCGTCGGGACTGACTGGACACTGGCGGACTGGCTTGGCGCGCTGCTGGACCTGGATGCATCCGCCGCGGTGCTCAGCGACGTCGCGGCGACGTTGGCGGCCGGGCCGATTGCGACGGGGCCGACCCCTGTCGCACGACTGCTGCGTGGGCTTGGCATCCCCACCGAGCGGCAGGACGCCTATCTCGCGACGATCGATGCGAACTGCACAGACGTGCCTGGCGCGAACCTCGACCCTGCCCACACCCGGCGGCTATGGCTTGAGGCGGAGACCCGCGTTGTGCGCGGCCTGGGCCGTCGCCATTTTGGAGTTCCAGGGACGTTCGAGGCGCTCGAGTCCTACTTCAGCCGCGACCTGGAAGCCCACGCACTCGAGGCACTGTGGCGGGCCTG
>JACDHG010000117.1 GCA_013821195.1 Propionibacteriales bacterium | reverse complement strand
GCATGGCTCGGCGGTCACATCGCCACGGCCGCGTTGGCGCAGGGGCACGAGGTGACGTGCTTGGCGCGGGGCGAGGCTGGGTCGGTCCCGGATGGCGCCCGGTTCGTGCAGGCCGATCGAGACCGCGGTGACGCCTACGACGGGGTTGCAAGCGACAGGTGGGACGCAGTCGTCGACGTGTCTCGCCAGCCTGGCCAGGTCCGCCGGGCAGTCGCCGCGCTCGCCGACCGCAGCGCCAGCTTCGTCTTCGTCTCCTCCGCCAGCGTCTACGCCGACCATGCCACACCCGGAGCCGACGAGCAGGCGCCACTCCTGCCGGCGCTGGACGGCGACGTCATGGAGAGCATGGAGACCTACGGGGAGGCCAAGGTTGCATGCGAGCAATACGTGCTGGAGGCATTCGGACCCGACCGGGCGCTCATCGTCCGGGCCGGTTTGATCGGAGGGCCTGGCGACATCTTCGGCCGCACGGGGTACTGGCCGCACCGCTTCGCGTACCCCGCTACGGAGGACGGCCGCGTTCTGGTGCCGGACGCGCATGGGCTGGCGACTCAGGTGATAGATGTCCGCGACCTCGCCGCCTGGATCGTGGAGTGCGGCAAGGGCGGCGTCAGCGGAATCTTCAACGCCATGGGCGAGACGCTCCCCCTGCCCCAACACTTGCAGGTCGCGCGAAAGGTCGCTGGTCACTCTGGCCCGGTAGTGGCCGCGAGCCAGGAGTGGCTGCTGGCTCAAGGCGTCGAGCCGTGGATGGGCGAACGCTCCCTGCCCTTGTGGCTTCCCGAGCCGGAGGACGCCGGATTCAACGCGCGCGACAGCAGCGCGGCCCGGGCTGCGGGACTCCTGACCCGCCCGCTGGCGGAGACCCTGGCAGACGTCCTCGCGTGGGAGCTGACCAAGGACCCTGCATTGCCGCGGCGTTCAGGACTCACCCGCGACGACGAACGGCACCTGTTGGACATGCTCGCGGCCAGGTGAGGCCGACGTACCGACCGGCCCGGGCGCGGGACGAAGCCCCGCACAGGCTGCCGCTCGCACCCTCCTAGGAGCCAGTTGGCTCGGCCTCGGCTCGCAAGACCCAAGCCGTGTAGAGAACACATACCCCGAAGGTCAGCCCGGCCATGCGAGGGGGATCGCCACGAACGCGAGCCGTCGGCCAAGTTGGCCGAAGCTGTTTCCCGACCAAAGCCAGCAGAAGTCGATGGCGCCCCAACACTTCACCGAGTGGAGCATCGATTCACCGAGGTTGCGGCCTCGGGTATCCGTCGCCGTACCAGGTGAACCTGGTACGCGAGTGACGGAATGTCACGATGTTGCCGCTTTCACCGCCGGTCGACGGGGGCCGCTGCGCTGTGCATGGAGACACCCAGGGATCGGCCTCCGTCCACGGTAAGAACTGTTCCGGTGATGTATGACGACTGGTCGCCCATCAGGAAGCTGACCGCGTCGGCGATCTCCGCGCTGTCTCCGAACCTCGCCAACGGGATCAGTCCAAGCATGTGCTCTGCCGCGCCCGGCGAGGAGAGGATTTGTGCCTTCGCGTTGTCAGTAGGTACGAAGCCCGGGGCGACGGCGTTGACCCTGATGTTGTGTTCCCCCCATTCCCTGGCCACGGACTTGGTGAAGGCGAGCATCCCGGCTTTGGCGGCCGCGGAGTGGGCGACGCCCGGGGCACCGGTCCACGCATAGGTGGCGACCATGTTGCACACCACTCCTGGGCGCCCTTCTGCGATGAGTCGTCGGGCCAGCGCCGTGGAGAAGTTGAATGTCCCGTACAACGAGATTTCCACGACCGCTCGGAATCCGTTCAGGGACAGGTCGACAGTCTTGGCTACGAAGTTTCCGGCGGCGTTGTTCACGACACCGTCAATAGCCGGAAGCTCGTTCACGAGGTGTGTCACGGCGTCACCGTCGCGTACATCCAGCGCCGCTATGCGGCAACTCAGATCTTCGTCGGTCAGCAGACGCTGAGCCGCTTCCAGCCTGTCAAGCCGGCGGCCGACGAGGACGACCTCGTTCCCATCCGATGCCAACTTCTGCGCAATCTTCAGCCCAAGACCGGCAGAGCCGCCGGTCACAACGAAAGTCTTCACACTGCTTGCCCGATGCGCTGGTCGATCCAGCCGTCGACGAATGACCCGAGCGCCTTGGCCCGGCGGGAGTAGCGTTGAAGGGGAAACTCCAAGGTGAACCCGATCGCACCGAACACCATGTGGCCGTGCACCATCACGCTCCATGTGCTGGCGGCAGCATGCGCCAGCGCGGGCAGACCGTGTGCGCCGGCCTGGGCGGACAGGACGAGCGCGTCGACGGTAGCCGCGGCATCACCGAGGCGTTGTTGTACCGTCTCGAGGTGTGCCAGGGTGCGCCCGAAGATCTCCCGCTCCAGGGCATGCTGGGTTGCGGAGTCGACCACGAAGCTAGCCAACCCGGCGAAGTAGCCGACGGTCGCGGTTTCCCAGGCCGTGAGGCGCTTACCGGGCTCCTCGACGGTCATCGACTCATCCAGCGCGGACACGGAGTGGACGCCCAGCGAGTCGGCGAAGGCGACCTCGGTGGACTCGCGAATGGTGGCCAGCTGGTAGCTGCTGCCTTCAGGTGTGGCGATGGCAACCGGACGACCCTGTTGACCGTACATCGCAAGCCGTTGGACGAGGGGACTGCCACCCAGGATCTGGACGACGTCATAAGGGGTAGTAGCGGCGCGGCCGAGCTCGAGGGCAGCAACGGCGAGGAACGGTAGCGTTTCTTCATCACCCGCGACCAGATCATTCCAGCCAAGTCGATCGAGTCCGGCCGTCAAGCCCTCGGAGCGGTCGTCGCAATGCGATCCCGGGCGCCAGTTGTCGGTTGTTGCGACATCGGCGGTGAGACTTCGCACGGAGCGGGCGAACTCGTCGAGCTCAGATGTCATGGGAATCTCCGAGGTCGGGGTCGGCGGGCGTATTCGAACCGCGGTTGGCCGTCAAAGTGGTCGCGGCGTTCTCGGCGAGCTCGGTCACCAGCTCGTCGGTGTGCTCACCCAACCGAGGAGCACCCACCGGTGTCTGTGGCGCTACGCCGTCGATCTTGAACATCGATCCGAGCAGGTCGACCGAGCCGCCTTGACGTTGGTGAACCCGTCGCACGAGCCCGTTGGCGCCGACCTGGTCGTCGTCGAAGAGCTGTTGTACGAGCCGCACGTCTCCGGCGGGGACGCCGGCTGCGGCGAAGAACTCGACCCAGTGCGCGACGGGACGCTCGCTGAACCGCTCCGCGAAGCGGTACGGCAGCGCCATGCGTGCGGCACGTTCGCGCGCGGACGCCGGCGTTGCTTGTGGGTTTTCGGCCCACCGGTCCTCCATGCCCAGGACCGAAAGCACGCGCTGTCGCTGTGTCGTTGTGAGACAGGCCAACGCGAAGAATCCGTCGGAGGCTTCGTAGCAGCGGTAGTACGGTTCCAGGTCACTGAGCTCGGCGATCCCGGTTGCGGTTTGCTTGAGGTCGGCCGGCGTGACCACCTTTGCTTCGGCGTCGGAGAGGCCGGGATCAGCGCTGGTGCGGACGAAGGTTTGGACCTGCGTGGCGAGCGCGGCCCCGAGCAGGGAGACCTCGAAGTGGGGTCGGCCCTCCTCGGCACGTGCCACGAGGCCAGCAGTCACGCTGATGCAGGCGAGCAGACCGGCCGTGATGTCGGAGTACGGGATTCCACCGCTTCTGCGGGGAACGGTGTCCTCGACACGGGCATCGGCGGTGAGGAGGCCGGAGTAGGCCTGGGCGATCAGGTCATAGCCCACACGGTCGGCGTGCGGCCCGTCACTACCGAACGCCGAGACAACCGCGACGACCGCGCGGGGGTTCACCGCTCGAACCGACCCTCCGTCAAGTTCGAACTGCCTTGCCCGCGCTGGGGGCATGTTGTGCACGACCGCATCCGCCGAGGCGATCAACCCTCGGGACAACTCACGTCCAGCGGACGTCTTGAGGTCGCACACGATCGAGCGCTTGTTCCGGTTGAGGGAGTAGAAGCGTCGGCTCTCGCCGCCGCCGAGCGGCTCGTAGTGTCGGTAGGCGTCTCCGGCGGGGGACTCCACCTTCACCACGTCGGCACCGAGGTCGGCCAACAGCATGGTGGCGAGGGGGCCGGCGACGAACTGGGAGTAGTCGAGTACCCGGTATCCGACAAGCGGCAACGAGGCGGGGGTCATGGGTGAAGTGGTCCTCTCAAAGCTGGCTCAGCGGGGGAGGCCGAGGCCCTGTTGGGCGATGACCTTGCGTTGTATGTCGCTCGAACCACCGGCGAGCGTCATGGAGGCTGACGCGCGGTTGAACGCCGCCAGGCGCCCGGCCGCCCGAGCGGCTGGACCCCGGTCCACGAGTGCTGCCGGTCCGAGGATGTCCACGCTGAGCGCGGCTGCCTTCTGCATAGCCAGTGAGATCGAGAGCTTGCACGTGGATGAGACTCGGGAGACGCGTTCGCCCTCGGCGATGAGTCGGGTCGCCTCATGACCCAGACGCCGACATGCCTCCAACTCTCCCCGCAGCGCGAGGAGCGAGCGACGGTGGTGCTGTTCGGCAATCCCGTCGAGCTGGTCCAGGATCCACAAGGCCACTCCGACCTTTTCGCTGGTGACCCGTTCGAAGTCCAGGGAGCCCATGAGCACCTTCCAACCACCGTTGACCTCGCCCAGGACGTTGTCGGCGTCTACCTCGACGTTGCTGAGATGGACCTCTCCGAAGGTGCCGCCCCCGAGGGTTTCGTGGACATCGACGTCGACGCCTGGGGCGCGCATGTCGAGCAGCATCACCGACAGCCCCTTGTGCCGAGGCAGCGATTGGTCAGTGCGCACCGCGAGGTACATCCAGTCGGCGATCTCGGCGCTGGAGGTCCAGATCTTCTTGCCGTTGACGACCCAGCGGTCGTCGTACTTGTCCGCCTTGGTACGCAATGCAGCGAGGTCGGAGCCGGCTTCGGGCTCGGAGAAGCCCTGACAGAACATGACCCGTCCGGCGGCGGCGTCAGGGATGAACCGAGAGATCAGGTCCTCAGTGCCGAATCGGAGGATCGAGTTTCCGATGGTCTTCACCGACAGCAGGTAGCCACACAACGGCAACCAGTGGTAGCCGAGCCGTTCCTCTAGCTTCACCACGTCTATCGGGTCCATGTCCCGTCCGCCGAGCTGAGCCGGCCACCCCAGGCCGATGATTCCGGCGGCGCCCATGCGTTCGTACGCGAAGCGCGAGTCCGAATCGGCGGGTGACCCGTTGTTGAGGTTCTCCCCCCTCTCCTCGAGCTCCTTGGTCAGCGCGAGGGCCCAGGCGTCGATCTCGGCGGGCACGTCGGTCAATCGGCCGGCAACGTCACTTCGCAACGTCATCAACTCCGTGTCGGTAGAAGTGCGGTCCGGCTAGCAGCGCGGACTCGATGGCGCCGGATCGCTCGGATTGCAGCCGGGCAGTCGGCACAGCGATCGAGAGCGCGAGCTGGACACCGTCCGCAGTCCGCGGAAATATCGGTACCGCAAACCCGGCAAGGCCAGTCTCGAACTCCTCGATGGAGATTGAGAGACCAGTGCTGCGGATGTGTGCGAGCTCTTCGCGCATGCGCGTCCAGCGCACAATTGTCTTCTCTGTGCGCTGCTCGTATGGTCCCGGGCCGAGGCGATCCCTGACGATCCCATCGTCGAGTTGAGCCAGCAGGCACTTGCCCACTGCCGTGCAGTGCGCGGGTGCCCGAGCGCCGATCACGGTATTCACGCCAAGACGTCGGGTACTCGGGGTGGTGTCGATGTACAGCGTGTGGGCGCCATCAAGGATCGCGAGGTTGACCTCTTCATCGAAATGCTCGTTGAGTGAGCGCATCCACCGGCGCCCATCGTCGTTCATGTCCGGGGGTACGGTCGCCGTCAGACGTCGGATCTCCGGACCAAGCTGGAGCCGCCGGGACCCCGCTTGCAGTTCGAGGAACCCGTTGGTGACCAGAGCCCGGCACAGTCGGCCGACTGTGGGCAGCGGAAGCCCCAGTTCCGCGGCGATCTGCGACTGCATCAGGACGGGACGTTGAGCGCTGAAGAGCCGGAGGATCTCCAGTCCTCGGACCAGTGTCCGAGAGGCGGTATCACTAGGTGGAAGCACCTGTCGCATGCTGATTACTATCCTGCGTTGTTTCGCGCGCTGTCAAGCCGCTGTACTCCGCGATCTAGGGAAGCTCTGTGGCAAGAATACAGGACTTTGTATCCTCACTGTCCCGTCGCGGCGAAGATGAGATAACAGTCATCTAGTGAAAGTATGTGTCGTTCCTTGACTGTTCACACATCCTTCTCCTAGTCTCGGGCCAAAGTTCCTGGGCGTTCGGCCGCTGGGTGAGAGGAGTGCCGGTGAGCTTCTCCGAGTACTTGTCGTACTACGGCGCCGACGTGGTCCAGCAGTTCGGTGGGCATCTCGGTGTCGTGGTGCTGGCGACACTGTTGGGAAGCATCGTGGGGATTTCCACGGGGATCGCGGTGTACCGGGTGCCCCGTGCGAGCGCGTTGGCGATCAAGGTGAGTGGCATCGTGCTCACGATCCCCTCGCTCGCTCTGTACGTCTTGCTGCTCGGCCTGCTCGGGCTCGGGTGGCCGCCCGTGTTGACGGCACTAACGCTGTACTCACTCCTGCCGATAGTGCAGAACACCATCGTCGGCCTGTGCGGGGTCGACGCCGCAACTGTCGAGGCCGCCAAAGCGATCGGCATGAGTCGGCGCCGGTGTCTGATCAGGGTGGAGCTCCCGATGGCCTGGCCGATCATCCTCACCGGGGTTCGCGTCAGCGCCCTGTTGCTGGTGAGCACGGCAGCGATCGGGGCCATCGTCAACGGTCCGGGGCTCGGAGAGGCGATCTACACCGGGCTCAACCAGATCGGCACGCCCACAGCGCTCTATTCGGCGCTATCGGGCATCGTGGGCATCGTCATTGTCGGCGTGCTCCTGAACTTCGTCTTTATCGCCCTCGCCAGATTGACGGTTTCAGGAGGCCTTCGTGACTGACACCTTCATCCAGTTGGACAATCTGACCAAGACCTTCCCTGGAACCACCGAACCCGCCGTTGACGAGCTCAGCCTCGACGTGTGCGAAGGCGAGATCGTGATGCTCGTCGGACCATCGGGCTGCGGGAAGACCACGACGATGAAGATGATCAACCGACTCGTTGAGCCTACCTCCGGTCGCATCATCATCGGGGGCCAGGACGTGACCGATGCAAATCCCGACGAGTTGCGTCGCGGCATCGGCTACGTCATCCAACAAGGTGGACTGTTCCCGCACATGCGTGTCCGCGACAATGTCGCGGCCGTCCTGCAGCTGCTCAAGTGGTCGTCCACCAAGATCTCTCAACGAGTGGATGAGATGCTCGATCTCGTCGGCTTGGATCCTGCTGTGTATCGTGACCGCTACCCCAAGCAGCTTTCGGGGGGACAGCGCCAACGCGTCGGCGTCGCCAGAGCCCTGGCCGCCGATCCACCGATCATGCTGTTGGATGAGCCGTTCGGGGCCGTGGATCCGATCGTTCGTGAGCGCCTGCAAGATGAGTTCCTGCGTCTTCAACGGGAGATCTGCAAGACGATCGTCTTCGTCACCCACGACCTCACTGAGGCCATCAAGATGGGCGACCGCATCGCGATCGTTCGCGACCACTCTGCTGTGGCGCAGTTCGACACCCCGGCGCGGATTCTCGCCAAACCCGCCAATGAGTTCGTACGCGACTTCCTCGGCGAGAACGCCGAGCTGCGCGCATTGTCACTGCTCGAGGTCACATCGGACATGCTGTCGACCTTGCCAAGCATCTCTGTAGAACCAGGCGAGGTCGATCCGGCGCGGGCGCAAGGTCCCGCCACTGTGGTTATCCAAGATGGCCGGCCGGTCGGCTGGGTCACCGCAGACGCCAGTGATCGAACCTTCCTGCCGGTGGAGCCGCTGGTACTCGGCCCTCGAACCCATCTGGCCGACGCCGTCGGCCAGATGGTCCGAGTCGGCGCGCCCGCGGCGATCCTCGTCGATGAGGCCGGCCAACTCGTGGGCTGTCTGGAGTTCTCTGCCGTGCCGCGTGCGGTGGTCCACGCGGCGGCGGGTTCCGCGCCGAAGTCTGACCGGGTCGACAAAGAGGTGGCAGATGCTGACC
>JACDHG010000116.1 GCA_013821195.1 Propionibacteriales bacterium | reverse complement strand
CGGCACGACGTGGTTGGTCAACGCGCTCGTCTTCGGAGGTGTGCTGGTCGCGGTCCTGGCCGCTGTGGAGGTGACGCGGCGGTTCCCGACGCCGCCGCTGCGCACGATGTACGTCGTGCTGTTCGGCGGCCTCGTGCTGGCGTGGCTGGTGCCGACCTCCTGGGTCCTGTCCCTGCCGTTCCTGCTGAGACTGGTGGTGGCGGTGGCTCTCGCGTTCATCCCGATCATGGCCGCCAACGTCATCTTCGCGAAGCGCTTCGCCACCACCGCGGACCCGACCATCGCCTTCGGCACCAACCTGTTGGGAGCGATGTTCGGAGGCTGCCTCGAGTACATCGCCTTGGCAACGGGTTACCGATCCCTGCTGATCGTCTGCGCCGCGTTGTACCTGTTCGCCTACCTGCTCATGCCGCGCATCGGTACGCGCACGCCCGCTTCCCTCGCGATCTCGTCGGCCCGCTCGTAACCCGCGTCGACATGGCGGATCACCCCCATGCCTGGGTCATTGGTGAGCACTCGTTCGACCTTCTGCCCGGCCAGCTCGGTGCCGTCGACCACGACCACCTGGCCGGCGTGGATGGAGCGGCCGATGCCGACCCCACCGCCGTGGTGGATCGACACCCACGTCGCGCCGGAGGCGACGTTGACCATGGCGTTGAGCAACGGCCAGTCGGCGATGGCGTCGGAGCCGTCGCGCATTGCCTCGGTCTCGCGGTACGGCGAGGCGACCGATCCGCAGTCGAGGTGGTCGCGCCCGATGGCCAGCGGGGCCTGCAGCTCACCTGAGGCCACCATGTCGTTGAAGCGCATCCCCGCGAGGTGCCGCTCGCCGTACCCCAACCAGCAGATGCGTGCCGGCAACCCCTGGAAGCGGACCTGCTCGCCGGCCTTCTTGATCCAGCGGTGGAGATTGTCGTTGTCGGGGAACAGCTCGAGGATCGCCTTGTCGGTCGCCGCGATGTCGCTCGCTTCACCCGACAGAGCCGCCCAGCGGAACGGGCCCCTGCCCTCGCAGAAGAGCGGACGGATGTATGCCGGCACGAAGCCTGGGTAGTCGAACGCCCGGTCGAAGCCGCCCAGCTGTGCTTCGGCGCGCAGCGAGTTGCCGTAGTCGAACACCTCGGCGCCGGCGTCGAGGAAGCCGACCATCGCCTCACAGTGGCGCGCCATGGCGTCGCGGGCCCGGTCGATGAAGTCAGCCGGGTCCTGTTGCCGCAGGGCGACCCAGTCGTCGAAGTCCACGCCGACTGGCAGGTACATCAAGGGGTCGTGCGCCGACGTCTGGTCGGTGACGATATCGATCGGTGCGCCCATGGCTAGCAGCTGCGGCACCATCTCGGCGGCATTGCCCAACACGCCGACCGACAACGGCTTGCGGGCGTCGCGAGCGGCTGTGGCCAGCTCGACCGCATGCTCGAGGGAGTCGGCGCGCACGTCGAGGTAACGGTGGTCGATGCGACGTTTGATGCGCGAGTCGTCACACTCGATGCAGATGCAGACGCCGTCGTTCATCGTCACCGCGAGCGGCTGTGCGCCACCCATGCCGCCGAGCCCGGCCGTCAACGTGATCGTCCCAGCCAGGGTGCCGTCGCCTTGCTGCCCAGCCCCGTCGGACTCGGTCTCGCGGACGCGCTTCGCGGCGATGACGGCGAAGGTCTCGAAGGTCCCCTGCAGGATCCCCTGCGTCCCGATGTAGATCCACGAGCCCGCCGTCATCTGGCCGTACATGGTGAGTCCCAGCTGCTCGAGGCGGCGGAACTCGTCCCAGTTTGCCCAGTCACCCACCAGGTTGGAGTTGGCGATCAGCACGCGCGGCGCCCACTCGTGCGTCTGCATGATGCCCACCGGTCGGCCACTCTGCACGAGCAAGGTCTCGTCGAGCCGTAGGTCCGTCAGTGAGCGGACGATCGCGTCGTATGACGGCCAGTCCCGGGCTGCCTTGCCCGAGCCGCCGTACACCACGAGCTCCTCGGGGTGCTCGGCCACCTCGGGATCGAGGTTGTTCATCAACATGCGCATCGGGGCCTCGGTCTGCCACGAACGTGCGGTCAGGCCGGTGCCACGGGCGGCACGGACGATGCGAGGTGAGCTGATGGTCATCGGAAACTCCTTCTTGGCGGTCGGGCTCGGCCTGCGCCGTCCTAGGCCTTCCTAGGCCAGCCCTTCGGTGAGGGCGGACTCGGCGGCGGTGACGAATGCTCCCGAGGCGACGAGCCCGACGGCGGCCTCGATCTCGGGAGCCAGGGGGCGGTCTGGTCCGGGCCCGGCCACCTGCTCACGCAGCACCGCGATCACGGCCGCCGTGGCTGGTGACGGCGCGAGCGGCGCCCGCAGGTCGAGTGCCCGGGCAGCCGTGAGGATCTCGATGGCCAGGACCCGCGTCAGGCCGTCGATGCTGCGACGCAGCTTGCGCGCCGACGACCAGCCCATCGAGACGTGGTCCTCCTGCATGGCGCTCGAGGGGATCGAGTCGACACTGGCCGGGCTCGCCAGCCGCTTCAGCTCGGACACGATGGCCGCCTGGGTGTACTGGGCGATCATGTGGCCGCTGTCGACACCTGGGTCGTCGGCGAGAAACGGCGGGAGGCCGGCGTTGCGGGTCATGTCCAGGAACCTGTCGGTCCGCCGTTCGGACATGCTGGCGACGTCGGCGACCGGGATAGCCAGGAAGTCAAGCACGTAGGCGATCGGGGCCCCGTGGAAGTTGCCGTTGCTCTCCACCCTCCCGTCCGCCAGCACGACCGGGTTGTCGATGGCTGAGGCGAGCTCGCGCTCGGCGACGACGGCCGCGTATGCCGCGGTGTCTCGCGCGGCACCCAACACCTGAGGTGCACAGCGAAGCGAGTAGGCGTCCTGCACCCGGTTGCAGTCGGGCCCACGGTGGCTGTCCACGACCCCGGAGTCTGCGAGCATCGCGCGGAGGTTGGCTGCCGACTGTGCCTGACCGGGGTGCGGGCGGAGGTCTTGCAGGTCGGCGGCGAAGACCCGGTCGGTGCCGAGCAGGCCCTCCACCGACATAGCAGCACCGATGTCTGCCACCTTGAGCAGCCGGTCGAGGTCGTCGAGGGCCAGCACGAGCATGCCGAGCATGCCGTCTGTGCCGTTGACGAGGGCCAACCCTTCCTTCTCGGCGAGCTCGACGGGCTCGAGTCCGATCTCGGCGAGCACCCCGGCGGCCGGGCGGCGTACTCCCCTGGGGTCTCGGACCTCGCCCTCGCCGATGAGCGCCAGCGCACAGTGCGCCAGCGGCGCGAGGTCGCCGGAGCAACCGAGGCTGCCGTGCTCATGCACGATCGGCGTCACGCCGGCGGTCAGCAGGCGGGCAAGTGCCCGCGCGGTCTCGAGTCTGATGCCGGTGCGGCCGGTGGCGAGGGTCGAGAGGCGCAGCAGCATGAGCGCCCGGACGACCTCTGTCTCGACCTCGGGCCCGGAGCCGGCGGCGTGTGAGCGGATGAGCGACCTCTGCAGCTGCGCCCGCTTCGCTGTCGGGATGTGTCGGGTCGCCAGCGCGCCGAACCCCGTCGAGATCCCGTACGTCGGGGTGACTGCCGACGCGAGGTCGTCCACGAAGCTGCGAGAGCTGCCGATCGCGGCCACGGCGTCGTCGCCCAGCCTGACTGCTGCCCCGTGACGGGCGACGGCGACGACCTCGGCTCGCGACGAGGGTCCGACGCCGATGGTGACGGTGCTGTCCATCTCGTCATTCCACTCGTCGAGACGAGTGCGGCGCCAGCCCCTTGCCCAAGCTCGTGTCTGACATACCAGACATGACTAGCCTGAGAAGGTGCCCACGCGAGTTCCCGCCGCCCAACGGGCGCTGCGCGTCTTGGCCTTCCTCGCGTCGCAGCCTGAGCCGGTCGCCCTCGATCACATCGCCCGGGTCCTTGACGTGCCGCGGTCGTCCACCTACCAGCTGATCAAAGTGATGATCGACGAGGGTTTCGTCACCCACCTCGAGGACGACCACCGCTACGGGTTGGGGTTGGCGGCGTTCGAGGTCGGGAGCGGTTACAGCCGTCAGGCGCCGTTACAGCGCGTCGCGCGCAGACCGCTGGCGGGGCTCGTCGACGACCTCGGCGAGTCCGCGCACCTGGCGACCCTCCACGGCGCCGACGTCGTCTACGTCCTCGAGGAGCGAGCTCCTGGCAGGCCCTCGCTCGTCACTGATGTGGGGGTCAGACTTCCCGCTCATCTCACCGCCAGCGGCCGCGCCATCTTGGCCCACCTCTCGAAGGCACAGGTCCGCGCCTTGTTTCCTGCGGATGAGTCGTTCGTCTCGCGCACCGGCACCGGTCCCGCGACGTTGACCGCACTGGCGTCGTTGCTCGCGGGCACCAGGCAGCGGGGCTGGGCCACCGAGGACGGGGACGTCACTCCCGGCTTCGCGTCGATCGCCGTCCCAGTCCTCGATGCGGCGGCGCATCCGGTGGCTGCGGTCGCCGTAACCTATGAGACCGGGCGGTTGGCTGCTGAGGAGGCCGTCGTACGACGGGTAGCCGAGATGGCGGCCGCGCTGACCCGTCGGCTGCGCGGACGCCCGGCCGAGCCTGCAAACCACCCGTAGCGCTGACGCGTGCCACCACGGAACGGGCGACCTCCCAGCCATGCCGCCGGCATGCGAGCGTCGCGGGCCACCATGAGGGCCGCCCTCCCGGAGTCGCTACCCACCGGTAGGATCGCGCCCACCCACCGCGAGGAGTCACCATGCAGGTGTTTGCGATCGTCGTGTCGCTGGCGGTCACGGTCGTCGCGATCGCCTTGTTCGCGAAGGCAATCACACAGATCGTCGGTGTCATCCGGACTGGCCAACCCGCCATCGGTCGCACCGACGACAAGGCGAGCCGCTGGGCGGCCATGCTCAAGGAGACCCTGGGTCACACCCGGATGCTGCAGTGGACGCATGTCGGGGTCCTGCACTGGTTCGTGTTCGTCGGCTTCGGGTTCCTCTTCTTCACCCTCGTCACGGCGTTCGGGCAGCTCTTCGACGCAGGGTTCGCCCTGCCGCTGATCGGCCACTGGGTCGTCTTCGAGTGGCTGACCGAGCTGATCGCCTGGCTGATGCTGGGGTCGATCCTCGGTCTCATCGCGATCCGCCTGCTCAACCTGCCCACCGGCGCCCACGGCCGCTACAGCCGGTTCTTCGGCTCTCGGATGTGGCAGGGGTACTTCGTCGAGGCGGTCATCCTGGGGATCGGTGTCTGCATCGTCATACTCCGTGGTGGCGAGTACGCCCTCCAGGGTGACGAGGCGTCGCGGGCGCACTTCCCCTTCACGTTCCTCATCGGGGAGTGGCTCTCCGGACTCGGCACCTTGTCCCTCCAGAACCTCGTCTACCTCGTGGCGATGGTCAAGATCGTCATCTCGTTCACCTGGATGATCGTGCTGTCGCTCAACCCGACGATGGGCGTCGCGTGGCACAGGTTCACGGCGTTCCCGAACATCTGGTTCAAGCGTGAGTCGTCGGGTCGCACGGCACTTGGCGGTCTGCAGCCCATGATGGCCGGCGGGAGACCGATCGACTTCGCAGACCTCGAGGATCTCGACGAGGACACGTCCTTCGGGGTGGGCAAGGTCGAGGACTTCACCTGGAAGGGGATGCTCGACTTCGCCTCCTGCACCGAGTGCGGTCGCTGCCAGTCGCAGTGCCCGGCCTGGAACACCGAGAAGCCACTGTCCCCCAAGCTGCTGGTGATGGGTCTGCGCGAGCATGCGTTCGCCAAGGCGCCGTACGTGCTCGCCGACGAGAGCGGGCGTGACGGTCTCCCGGCCGACGTCAAGGCCGAGGCGGAGCGGGAGCTGGTCGGTCCGACCCTCGGAGACGCCTACTGGCCCGACGGCGGCGCGGTGATCGACCCCGACGTCCTCTGGTCGTGCACGTCGTGCGGCGCCTGCGTCGAGCAGTGCCCCGTTGACATCGAGCATGTCGACCACATCATGGACATGCGGCGCTACCAGGTGCTTGTCGAGTCGAGCTTCCCCGCCGAGCTCAACCAGCTGTTCAAGGGCCTGGAGAACAAGGGCAACCCATGGAACATGTCCGCCACCGCCCGGATGGACTGGGCCAAGGGCCTGCCCTTCGACGTCAAGCAGGTGGGGACGGACATCGAGAGTCTCGACGAGGTGGAGTGGCTCTTCTGGGTGGGGTGCGCCGGCGCGTACGAGGACCGCGCGAAGAAGACCACCCGCGCGGTGGCCGAGCTTCTCCACGAGGCCGGCGTGTCGTTCGCCGTCCTCGGCGACGGAGAGACCTGCACCGGTGACCCCGCGCGTCGGTCAGGCAACGAGTTCGTCTTCCAACAGCTGGCGATGCAGAACGCCGAGGTGCTCACCGAGACGAGGGCGAGGAAGGTCGTCTCGACGTGCGCCCACTGCTTCAACACACTCAAGAACGAGTACGGACAGTTCGGTCTCGAGCTCGAGGTGGTGCACCACACCCAGCTGCTCAACCGGCTTGTGCGCGACGGCCGGTTGACCCCGGTGGCCGCTGCTGACACGACGGTCAACGGTCGCGCCATCACGTATCACGACCCCTGCTTCCTCGGCCGCCACAACCAGGTGTACGAGCCGCCGCGCGAGCTGCTTGCTGTGATCCCGGGGGCGCAGTTCAAGGAGATGCCCCGAAACGCCGAGAAGTCCTTCTGCTGCGGCGCCGGCGGTGCCCGGATGTGGATGGAGGAGAAGATCGGCGAGCGGATCAACCTCAACCGCACCAAGGAAGCCGTCGCGACCGGAGCGCGGCAGATCGCCGTCGGCTGCCCGTTCTGCCGCGTCATGCTCTCCGACGGGCTCACGGCACTGCAGGCCGATGGTTCGGCGGCCGAGGATGTCGAGGTTCTCGACGTGGCGCAGATGCTTCTTGCCTCGGTACGGCGCTCGGCCACGGCCGACGGATCTCCGGCGCCGGAACCCACGGAGGTCGCCGGGATGACAGGTACGTCGCCCGTCGAGTCCGGTGACGACACCGATGCGGAGAGCCCGGTGACCGCCGAGGAGACCGACCCGATCGAGGCTGTCACGCCTGCGGAGTCCACCATCGTCGACCCGGGCACGCCCGAGACGGCCGAGCGCCTCGATGGCGAGACACCGTCTCCGGAGGAGACCGTTCATCCGGATCGTCCGTGAGACGCCACTGACCGGCTCAGTGACGTCACTGCGGTGTCGGGGTCCGCGGATGCTGTGCACGACCAGTCCACGTCTTATCCCCCCCGGCATCCCTCCCGGCCGTCATGACCAGCATCATTTATCGGGTTCACTATGGTGTTGACGTGACGTCATAGTGGTGTCATAGTAGTGCACATGGACATCAGCCCTTTCGTCGAAACGCTCCGCCGTGACCTCGCTCAGGCAGCCGAGGCAGGCGGCGACGACATCCGGGCCGCAGCCGAGCGGCTGGTGATGGCCCTCGATCCCGCGATCCGACTGACCCTGCTCGACGTGCTGTCCGAGGCGGCCTCGGAGATCACCAACGAGCTGGCCGGTCCGGCGGTGGAGGTCCGCCTGAAGGGCCGGGAGCCCATCTTCGTGGTCACCGGCGCAAGCCAGCCGCCCGAGTCAGAGTCGTCTCGCCTCCCGGAGACAGCCGATGAGCTCGACGGAGATGACCCCGTGGCTCGGATCACGCTGCGGCTTCCGGAGTCGCTCAAGGTCCGAGCGGAGGAGATCGCAACGAGTCGTGGACAGTCGCTCAACACCTGGCTCGTCAACGCGGCCCGGATGGCCACGTCCGCCGACTTCAACCTCAACATCTCGTCCACCGGAGTCAGCATGGGCATGGGGCCCGGGGCTCCCGGACGGAACCGATCATCCAGCAAGCGCATCCAGGGGTGGGTGCGATGACCCAGGAGGCAACCATGTACACGTTCCCCACGCCAGGACCCACCAACCTTCGCGTCGAGCTCGGTGTCGGCAGGTGCAACATCAGGGCCGAGGACACCGACACCACGACGGTCGAGCTCGTCGCGATTCACGGCGACAGCCACGCCCAGGAGCTGGTAGACCGGTCCACCGTCGAGCAGCGCGGCGACAATGTCGTCGTCCTCGTTCCCAAGGCAAAGGGCGGCCTGTTCGGTCGCAAGGGCGAGGTCGAGGCCACCATCGTCGTGCCGACAGCCACCAACGTCGACGTACAGCTGGG
>JACDHG010000026.1 GCA_013821195.1 Propionibacteriales bacterium | reverse complement strand
CGTCTATACAAGTGACGAGGGAGCGAGATACGGCGGGCTTCGGGTGACCGGGGCCCGCCGTCGCGTTGTCTGACAGTTCTCCTCGACTCTGTGGCCTGAGCCTGAGACAGTGGAAGCGCAATCCCCCTCGCACCAGCTCGGGAGTTCCTGACATGCGCCGGTTTCTCGACTCCCACGTCGCTGACCCCGTCGGTCGACCCACCCGGTCGATGCGCAGGGTCGCGGGTGTGGTCGCCGCCGGGGCCATGGTCGCGTGCACCACCGCTGTCCTCGCGGGCTCGTCGGTCACTGCCTCGCCGAGCACATCGCTGCCTCGAGAGGCCCTCTCAGCTCAGGAGGGGATCGGTGACCCGTACTTCCCGCAGGCCGGCAATCCGGGGTACCGCGTGCGGCACTACGACATCGACGTGAGCTACACGCCGGCGACGCGTGTGCTCGCGGGGACGACAACCGTGGTTCTGCGGGCTGCCGCGCGCCTCCCCAGCTTCAACCTCGACCTGCTGCTGAGAGCGTCGCGTGTCACCGTGAATGGAACTCGGGCCGACTTCTCCCAGGGGCGGCACGAGCTCACTGTGCGACCAAGCGAGCCGGTCGGTGCAGGAGAGGTTGCGCGGGTTGCCGTGACCTACCGCGGAAAGCCCATCGGCATCGGGTACGGCGCAGAGACGCCGTTCGAGAAGACCGCAACGGGTGCGATCGCGGTCGGTGAGCCGCCGATCGCCGCCTGGTGGTTCCCGAGCAACGACCATCCGAGTGACAAGGCCACGTTCACGACCACCCTGACAGTCCCGCGCGGCTACGAGGCGATCAGCAACGGCGCTCTGACCGGCCGTCGTACGACGAAGGGCGTCACCGTCTGGACCTGGTCCGTGCGAAGCCAGCTGGCGACGTATCTTGCCTTCGCCGCATTCGGTCAGTACGACGTCCAGCGAGGCAGGACCGCGAGTGGGATCCCCTACCTGTACGCCTTCGAGCACGGCCTGGGGGACGTCTCGGCCGCAGCCCGTCGCTCTGTGCGCTCGACTCCGTCGATCCTGCGCTGGCTCGAGCAGGTCTGGGGAGGGTACCCGTACGAGAACGTCGGAGGAGTGGTGCCCAACGTGAGACTCGGCTATGCCCTGGAGAACCAGACCCGACCCGTCTACGGCCGAGACATGTTCCGCTACGGGCCCTACCGCAGCCTGGTCGTCCACGAGCTGGCTCACCAGTGGTTCGGCGATCGTGTCGCCGTCCGCCGCTGGCGGCACATCTGGCTGAACGAGGGTTACGCGACCTACAGCGAGTGGTTGTGGTCACGCCACAACGGCGGCAGGACGCCCCAGCAGCAGCTGCGGGTCCGCTACGACAACCTCGAGGCGTCCAACCCGTTCTGGAAGCTCGAGATCGGGGACCCGGGTCGGGAGCGCCTCTTCGACAGTGCGGTCTACGACCGGGGTGCGATGACGTTGCAAGCACTGCGCAACCGGCTCGGCACCCGCGCCTTCTTCCGCGTCTCACGCCAGTGGGTGCGCGGGAACGCGGACGGTCTCGGCAGCACTCGAGAGCTCAAGCTGCTGGCCGAGCGGGTCAGCGGCGAGCAGCTTGACGGCCTGTTCAAGGCGTGGCTGTTCAGCGGCAGCAAGCCCGCTCCCACCCGGGCCAACGGCCTCTGAGTCGTCGGGCACACGGCGCGCCGACAAAGCAGACCTCCCGCTGGCGGCCCGTCGTGAGTAGCATGCTCCAAATCACCTGACCCCTCCACAGGGTGTCAGTGGGCGAGCCGACTCCTGGAGGTCCACGTGTCCCAAGACATACCCGAGAGCACGAGACGAGCCGAGCGCTCGGACCACAGTCAGTGGAACTGGCTGTTGGTGCTACCCCTGTTCGCCACCTTGATTCCGATGCTGTACAACAGGACGTCACCCGAGCTCTTCGGCATCCCCTTCTTCTACTGGTACCAGCTCGCGGCGATCGCGATCGGTGTCACCAGCACGCTCGTCGTCTACCGGATGACGAGGCGATGACGATGTTCGAAGATGTCAACGTAGTCCAGCTCACCGTCTTCACCATCTTGTTCGCCGCGGTCAGCGTCCTCGGCTTCGTGGCTGCCCGTTGGCGCCGCGCAGACGACCTGGAGCACCTGGACGAGTGGGGCCTCGGCGGCCGGAATTTCGGGTCGTGGATCACCTGGTTCCTGATCGGTGGCGACCTCTACACGGCATACACGTTCGTGGCAGTGCCCGCGTTGGTCTTCGGCGCTGGTGCGATCGGGTTCTTCGCCGTCCCGTACACGATCGTGGTCTACCCGATCGTGTTCCTCGTGCTGATCCGGCTGTGGTCGGTCAGCCACGTGCACGGCTTCGTGACTCCGGCGGACTTCGTCAGGGCCCGGCACGGGTCCTCGACGCTCGCGCTGCTCGTCGCGATCACCGGCATCGTGGCGACGATGCCGTACATCGCCCTCCAGCTGGTGGGCATCGAGGCCGTCCTCAAGGCCATGGGTGTCACCGGGCACGTGCCGATCATCGTGGCCTTCGCGATCCTCGCGGCCTACACCTACAACTCAGGGCTCCGGGCGCCCGCCCTGATCGCCTTCGTCAAGGACGCGCTGATCTATGTCGTCATCATCGTCGCCGTCATCGTGATCCCGTACAAGCTCGGTGGCTGGGACGCGATCTTCGGCGCCGCGGAGGCGAAGTTCGAGGCCTCGCCCAACCCCGGCGACGGCGTCGTGCTGGCCGGGCCGGCCCAGCTCCAGTACGCGACGCTCGCCTTCGGGTCGGCGCTCGCGCTGTTTCTCTATCCGCACTCGATCACCGGCGTGCTCGCGTCGCGCGACCGCAACGTCATCAAGCGCAACATGGCCGCGCTGCCGGCGTACAGCTTCATCCTCGGTCTGTTGGCGCTGCTGGGCTACATGGCGATCAAGGCCGGGGTTGTGCCGATCGGCTTCGATGCAGCCACAGGAGAGGCGGGCGACAGCAACACCATCGTCCCCGTGCTCTTCGACCAGATGTTCCCGAGCTGGTTCGCCGGCGTCGCCATGGCTGCCATCGGCATCGGTGCCCTGGTGCCCGCGGCGATCATGTCGATCGCGGCCGCCAACCTGTGGACCCGCAACATCTACGTGGAGTACATCAACAAGGACGCCACACCCAAGCAGGAGGCCAAGAGCAGCAAGCTCGCCTCGCTGGTCGTCAAGGTCGGAGCCCTGCTTGCCATCCTCGCGCTCGACCCGCAGTTCTCCATCGACCTACAGCTCATCGGCGGCATCATCATCTTGCAGACACTGCCGGCGGTCGCGATCGGGCTCTACACCCGATGGTTCCACCGGTGGGGTCTCATCGCCGGATGGGCCGCGGGCATGGCCTTCGGGTTCTGGGCGACATACCAGATCCCCAAGGTGGCTTACAGTCCCGAAGGCGAAGTCATCATCCTCAAGGAGCACTTCGGTGGGTCCGGGCTGCCGTTGACGGAGCTCGGTTTCGACACGACCTACTCCATCTACGCCGGGTTCCTTGCCATCTTGGTGAACCTCGTCGTCTGCGCACTCGCAACCTTGGTGTTCCGGGCCATGAAGGTGCCCGACGGCGAGGACGTCACCAAGTCGTCCGAGTACTTCGCAGACCAGGACGACCCACGGCTGCGTGACATGCCGGAGGTCGTCCACTGAGGGAGCCCCGGCGACCGTGCTCGGACGGTCAGTCGGGCTGGTAGGACGCTCGTCTCGGTCCCGCCAAGGTCTTATGGTGGAGGGATGACGCAGACGAGCACAGCCGCGACTGTCCTGGAGGCGCTGGAGTCCGGGCTGCCCGACGGTGCGGTCAGGGTCGACGCCGACATCATCGCGGCGTACAGCATGGACCGCGCGACGTACTGCCCGGTGGGGGAGGCACTGGCGCTCGTACACGCCCGCTCGACGGCCGACGTGCAGCACGTCATGCGGTTGGCGAGCGAGCATCGTGTGCCCGTCGTCCCGCAAGGCGCCCGCAGCGGTCTGTCCGGCGCAGCGAACGCCGTCGACGGCTGCATCCTGCTCAGCCTGGAGAAGATGGACCAGCTGCTGGAGATCGACGCGCCGAACCGGCTCGTCGTCACTCAGCCGGGCGTCTTCAACGCGACGCTGTCACGGGCCGTGCAGGGCGAGGGTCTCTACTATCCGCCCGACCCTTCGAGCTGGGAGTTCTGCTCCATCGGCGGCAACGTGTCGACGAACTCCGGCGGGCTGTGCTGTGTCAAGTACGGCGTCACGACCGACTATGTGCTGGGTTTCGAGATCGTGCTCGCCGATGGTCAGGTGCTCCGCACCGGCCGACGCACGGTGAAGGGGGTTGCGGGTTACGACCTCGTCAAACTCTTCGTCGGTAGTGAGGGCACGCTCGGGGTCATCACCGAGATCACGTTGATGCTGCGACAGGAGACGGAGCTTCCGCTCACCGTCGCAGCCGTCTACAGCTCCGCCCGCGACGCGGCCGACGCAGTCTCCCAGGTCGTGCGCTGCGGTGTCACTCCGTCGCTGCTCGAGTTCATGGACCGCGTGAGCGTGCAAGCCGTCAACGCGGCGTTCAACATGGGTATCGCGCCGGAGGCCGGTGCGTTGGTGCTGGCGCAGTCAGACGCCGGGGGCGACAGGTCGGCCGCGGAGATCGCCACGATCGCGAAGGTGTTGGAGTCGGCCGGGGCCATCGAGATCGCGGTCGCCGACGACCCCGCCGAGGGAGAGCTGCTGCTGGCGGCGCGGCGCGAGGTGCTGACTGCGATGGAGAAGCTCGGTACGACGATGATCGACGACGTCTGCGTCCCCCGCACCAAGCTCGCCGAGCTCGTCGAGCGGGTCGAGCAGGTGTCGGTGGAGTGTGGCCTCACCATTGGGGTCGTGGGTCACGCCGGCGACGGCAACTTCCACCCGACCGTGGTGTTCGACGGTCAAGATCCCGACCAGGTGGCGCGCGCCAAGAAGGCGTTCGACGACATCATGCGGATCAGCCTCGACCTCGGCGGCACGATCACCGGGGAGCACGGGGTCGGCGTCTTGAAGATGGAGCTGCTGGAGCAAGAGATAGGGTCGCTGTCCCTCGACGTGCACCGCCGCATCAAGGCGTCGCTGGACCCGCTGGGGATCTTGAACCCCGGCAAGGTATTCACCACCTAGGCCCACCTAGGCCGAGAACTCACGGCGAAGAGGGGAGCAACTGATGGCGGTGTACCTGGCGTTCCTGCGCGCGGTCAACGTCGGCAAGCGGCAGGTGAAGATGGCCGCGTTGCGCGACCACCTCGCGGAGAACGGGTTCAGTGACGTCGAGACGTTCATCGCGAGCGGGAACGTCAAGGTCACGTCGTCGCTGCGCAGCCTCACGAAGGTGGAGCAGCAGCTCGAGGCAGCGCTCGAGGATTGGCTTGGGTTCGACGTACCGACGATGGCGCGGACGCCGAAGCAGCTGACGGAGGCCTTCGAGGCGGGGGAGAAGCTCAGGTGCCCGCTTCCGGGGCAGCCGCGCCACTACCTCGCATTCCTGCGCGACAAGCCGACTGCCGCTGCAGCCAAGGAGCTCGAGGAGTGGGACAAGGAGGGTGAGCGCGCCCAGGTTGTCGGCCGAGACGTGCACCTGTGGCTCAGCTCGGCGACGCCGAAGCTCACGAACACCTCGATGGAGAATCTCCTCGGCACCGTCGGCACCGCCCGCGACTGGAAGACCGTGACCAAGCTCGTAGCCGCCTGGTGTTGAGGAGGGGCGCCAGCTCGCGAAGCCGGCTAGGTCCTCGGGGTCACTCGGCATCGTCGTCGCTGGCCAGTGGCGTGCGCTTTGTCGCCCGGTCACGGTTCGTACGTGAGCCACGACGTACCACTCAAAGTCACGCGTCGGAGGAGCCCTTCCAGATGTTGATGCCGGCGTCCACGGCGTTCCTGTCGATCCTGGTCAGCTCGGCCGCGCTGAAGTCGAGGTTCTCCGTCGCCGCGAGGTTGTCCTCGAGCTGTGTGACGCTCGAGGCGCCGACGAGCACCGACGTGACGCGCGGGTCACGCAGCGCCCACGCGAGGGCCATCTGGGCGAGCGACTGACCGCGCGACTTGGCCGTCCGGTTGAGCGCGCGCACGTGTTTGAGCGCCGTCTCGCTGAGCAGCTCCGGGTCGAGCGACGTCCCCTGTGCCGCACGGGAGTCCGCGGGGATGCCCTTGAGGTACTTGTCGGTGAGCATCCCCTGAGCGAGTGGCGAGAAGGCGATGCAGCCGACGCCGTTGACGCCGAGGGTGTCGAGCAGGTCCTCCTCGACCCAGCGGTTGAGCATGGAGTACGACGGCTGGTGGATCAGCAGCGGAGTGCCCATCCGACGGAGGATGTCGATGGCCTCCTGGGTGCGCTGCCCGGAGTACGACGAGACGCCGACGTAGAGGGCTTTCCCTTGTCGGACGACGGAGTCGAGCGCGCCCATGGTCTCCTCGAGCGGTGTCGAGTCGTCGAAACGGTGGCTGTAGAAGATGTCGACGTAGTCCAGCCCCATCCGCGTCAGCGACTGGTCGAGCGAGGAGAGGAGGTACTTGCGCGACCCCCCACCCTGCCCGTAGGGGCCCGGCCACATGTCGTAGCCGGCCTTGCTCGAGATGATGAGCTCGTCGCGGTAGGGCTTGAAGTCGCGGGCGAGCAAGGTGCCGAAGTTGCGCTCGGCCGAGCCGTAGGGCCGACCGTAGTTGTTCGCGAGGTCGAAGTGGGTGACTCCCAGGTCGAATGCCCGGCGCAGAACCGCTTGCTGACCCTCGAGGGGCGCGTCGTCACCGAAGTTGTGCCAGAGCCCCAGCGAGACGGCCGGCAGGTCGAGGCCGCTGGCACCGCAGCGGCGATAGGGCGTGCTGTCGTAGCGGTCGGATGCAGCCGTGTACTCGTCGGCGTGAAAGGTCATGGCCACATCCTTGCTCACGCGACAAGTCATGTGCTGAGGTGGCGAGAGCCGCTCCTGCCTGCTCCCGCCCGCGATGTGCGGGCCTGCATGGCTCCACCGGCGTGTCGCCTGCACATTCCCGCAGTTGCGGGTGTCACGTCACAATGACGCCAGCGGCTCGCATCTCGTCCAGCGCGCTCGCGGTGGTCTCCGGTGCCACCCCGGCCGTGTAGTCCGTGAGCACCCGGGTCGCGAAGCCTTCGCGTCGAGCGTCGAGTGCGGTCACCCGCACGCAGTGGTCCGTCGCCAAGCCGCACACGTCGACGTCGTCGATCTGGCGAGCTCGCAGCCACTCGGCGAGGTCGAGCCCGTCGGTCGTCTTTCCCTCGAAGCCTGAGTACGCCGCCTTGTGCTCCCCCTTGAGGAAGATCGCCGCGAACGGCTGTGGGTCGAGGTTGGGGTGGAATGCCGCCCCGTCGGTGCCGACGACGCAGTGGGGCGGCCAGGAGTCGGCGAAGTCGGGATCGTCGGAGAAGTGGTCGCCAGGGTCGATGTGGTGGTCACGAGTGGCGACCACCAGGTCGTAGTCGCGGTCCTCCTCGTCGGCCCGCTGCCACGTGTGCAGCATCTCGCCGATCCTGAAGGCGACCCCTGCGCCTCCGGTGACAGCGAGGCTGCCCCCCTCACAGAAGTCGTTCTGCACATCGACAACGATCAGAGCCTTCTTCACTGCGTCACCTTCCACGGGTGGTCCGGACGCCTCCACCGTAACCCTCGCGCCCGAGCCTCACCTGCGTACGTCCCTTCCGCGAATCGGCGATGTTTCGCACCACATGGCGGACGACGACGGCGCGTGAGCTCGATTCAGCGACGTTTCGCACCACATGGCGGAAGACGACGCCGACCCGGAAGATTCCCGCAACCGCGGGCTCCCGGCGGACAGTCAACCGGCGTACGCCGCGGTCGACGGGCCGCGGTTGCCCAGGTAGTGGGTAGCGATCGCCGGGCCGCCACCGGACAGTTTGTGCGCCTCGTCGGGCAGCTCGTCGACCGCCGCCTGGTGACGCTCGCGAGCACGTTCGAGCGGCTCACGCCCGACCACCTCGCCGTTCGACACGAGCGGCATGAGCAGCTCGCGGTCGTCGCCGTCGTCGACGGGTGGCTCACCGATGCCGATCACCTCGAGCTCGGCGATGCCGTGGCGCGTACGCCGGCGCACCGCCCACTTCCGGCCACCGATCGACAGCTTGTCCTTGCTCTCCTTGGCCACAGCAAGCAACGGCGAATCAGCTGCTGTGGAGGTTGCTCGCGCTACGAGCTTGTACACGAACCCGCTGGTCGGCTGGCCCGACCCGGTGACGATGGAGGTGCCGACGCCGTACCCGTCGACAGGTGCGGCGGCGAGAGCGGCGATGGAGAACTCGTCGAGGTCGCTCGTGACGATGATGCGCGTCCCGGTCGCCCCGAGATCGTCGAGCTGGCGTCGTACCCGCCGGGCGAGGAGTGCGAGGTCGCCGGAGTCGATCCGGACGGCGCTCAGCTCCGTCCCGGCGACGTCGATCGCCGTCTGCACCGCCGCCGCGATGTCGTAGGTGTCGACCAGGAGAGTGGTGCCTGTGCCGAGCGAGGCTACCTGGGCCTCGAACGCCTGGCGCTCGGTGTCGTGCAGCAGGGTGAACGAGTGTGCCGCCGTACCCGCCGTCGGGACGCCGTGGTCAAGGCCCGCCTGGAGGTTGGCGGTGCCTTGGAAGCCGGCGACGTATGCCGCCCGGGCGGCTGCCACGGCTGACCACTCGTGGGTACGCCGCGCACCCATCTCGATGCAGGGTCGCCCCTCGGCAGCGCAGGTCATCCGGGACGCGGCCGAGGCCACCGCCGAGTCGTGGTTGAGGATCGACAACAGCAGAGTTTCCAGCAGGACCGCCTCGGCGAAGGTCGACTCCACCACCAGCAACGGGCTGCCGGGGAAGTAGGTGTCCCCCTCGCCGTATCCCCAGATGTCGCCGCTGAAACGGTAGCTCGCGAGCCACTCGAGGGTCTGCTCGTCGACGACCTCGTGCTCTCGCAGGTAGGCGATCTGCTCGGCCTCGAAGCGGAATAGCTCGAGGGCGTCGAGGACTCGTCCGGTGCCGGCCACGACGCCGTACCGGCGTCCTCCGTTGAGCCTGCGGCTGAACAGCTCGAACGCGCAGCGCCGCTCAGCCGTGCCGGCTCGCAGCGCCGCCTGCACCATCGTCAGCTCATAGTGGTCGGTGAGGAGGCCGGTCGGATGCACACCGACACCCTATGACGGTTGCGACCGGTGCGACCCGAAGTGCTGCCGCACCGGTTGGCCAGTGCAGGGCTGGCTCCTGCGTCGGTCGGGCCACCGCACCGGCTGGCTCCTGCCCCGGTCGGGCCACCGCACCGGTTCGCCCACCGCTGCACCGCTGCGGGACAATGGGACCGTGACGACCGCACCCGATGCCACGACGGTGGAGCGACCCGACTCCGCAACGGTCGTGCAGCCCGAGCTGCCGTGGATCACCCTCGTCTGGGACGACCCGGTCAACCTCATGTCATACGTGGCGTTCGTCTTCGCCGACTACTTCCACTACTCCAAGCCCAAGGCCAGCCGACTGATGATGCAGGTGCACAACGACGGCAAGGCGGTCGTGTCGAGCGGTTCGCGCGAGGAGATGGAGCGCGACGTCCAGGCGATGCACTCCTACGGGCTGTGGGCGACGTTGCAGAAGAGCGACGCATGACGGTCTTCCGGGCGCGCCGTAAGGGTCAGATCGCGGTCGAGCTCCCACCGTATGCCGCCGGGCTGCTCGCGAGCCTGGTGCGTCAGCTGGTGGAGCTGCTCAGCGACGGGGAGGCCCAGGCGACGGGCAGCAGCGACCCGCTGGAGGCGATGCTCGAGTTCAGCGCGCCGCGCGACTCGCCCCAGGACCCGGCGCTGCTGCGCCTGCTGCCCGACGCGCGTCCCGACGACCCGGAGGCGTCTGCGGAGTTCCGGCGGTTCACCGAGCGGGCACTGCGAGAGGCCAAGGTCGCTGACGCGTTGGCCGTCCTCGACAAGTTGGGAGATCCTCACGACGAGGCGGGCCCGGCAGACCTGGAGTTCGAGCTGACCAGCGTCCAGGCGCGTGCCTGGATGCGCTGCATCACGGACCTGCGGCTCACGCTCGCCGAGCGGCTCGGGATCACCGCCGACGACGCGGAGCTGTGGGATGCCCTTGCTCCCGATGACGATCGGATGCCGATCTACGAGATCTACGGCTGGCTGAGCTATCTGTTGGAGTCGCTCATCGACGCGGTGCAGCGCTGATGGCCGACCGGGCGCTGGTCGGTCCGCGGTCGCTGACCGAGGTGGCCGGTGGGCTCCGGAGCGGCTCGGCCGACGTACACGAGCTCGTCGAGGCGATCTGCGACCGGATCGCCGAGGTCGACCCGTTCGTCCATGCGTACGTCGAAGAACCGGCTCGCAGGACACGGCTGCACGCCGAGGCCGCGGCGCTGTTGGCGCGCTGGCCCGAGCCGGTCGACCGACCGGAGCTCTTCGGCGTACCCACCGCGGTGAAGGACATCATGCGGGTGGACGACTTCGAGACCCGGGCCGGCTCCAACGTCCCTCCACACGTGCTCGCCGGAGCTCAGGCGGTGGTCGTGGATCGGTTGCGGGAGGCGGGTGCGCTCGTGGTCGGCAAGAGCGTGACTGCGGAGTTCGCGAGTGCGGCGCCGGGCCAGACGCGCAACCCACACGATCTCGCCCGGACGCCCGGAGGCTCGAGCAGCGGCTCGGCAGCAGCGGTCGCGGCGGGGATGGCGGTGCTCGCGACCGGGACCCAGACGATCGGTTCGATGGTCCGCCCTGCGTCCTTCTGTGGGGTGGTCGGGTGGAAGGCGACTCACGGTCGCATCCCGATCGACGGCGTCATCGCGCACTCGCCGAGTTTCGACACCCTGGGCTTCTTCGGTGCTGACGTGGACACGGTGCTCAGCGCCGCGCGGATCACCTGCGACAGCTGGGCGGAGGCGGAGGCAGAGGCGGGGGCCGTGGACCGCCGCCCGACGGTGGGGGTGCCGATCGGCCGCTATCTGGTCCAGGCCGACGCCGATGCGCTGGTGGTGTTCGGCGACCAGTGCGACCGGCTTCGGGCGGCGGGCTACGACGTGAGGGACGTGGACGTGCTGGGCGACCTCGACGAGATCCTCGCCCACAACCTCACGATCAACCGCTACGAGCTTGCCCGCACCCACGACGCGTGGTTCGACCAGCACCGCGCCGGCTATCGCGACATCACGGCATCGGCGATCGACCACGGCAGGTCGATCAGCCGTGCCGACTACGCGGCGTCGATGCGCCATCTGCTCGCGCTGCGGGCCGACCTCCCGGACCGGCTCGCGAAGGTCCGTGCCGACCTGCTCGTGGCTCCGGGTGCGGTCGGGGCCGCCCCCGTCGGCATCGACCACACCGGAGACCCGGCGATGGCCCTGCCGTGGACGTATGCCGGACTGCCCGCGGTGAGCCTGCCGGGCGCCAGGACCTCGACCGACATGCCGCTCGGCCTGCAGCTCGTGGGGCCGGCCGGGAGTGACGAGCGGCTGCTCGCTGCCGCGCGCGACATGGCCGACGTCATACTGCCGCGCTGATTTCCGATTCGTCCGGGTGGGTGGCGCTGTGGGTGCGCGCGTGGGGTCGGACGAATCGTGTGGACGGGGTGCAGGTTGGCTGATCAGCGATTCGTCCGGGGGTGGGTGGCGCTGTGGGTGCCACGCGTTCGGTCGGACGAACCGGGCGGTCACCACCGCGCGACTACGCTGAGCGGGTGCTCAAGATCAGCGAGGAGATCCGTGACGCGATCGTCGCGCACGCCCGCCGCGACCATCCGGACGAGGCGTGCGGGGTGGTGGCAGGTGCTCAGGGCAGTGACGAGACCACTCGGCTGATCCCCATGCTGAACGCGGCACGTTCACCTACGTTCTACGAGTTCGACTCCATGGACCTGCTGCGTCTCTACCGCGAGCTCGACGAGCGCGACGAGGTTCCGGTCGTGATCTACCACTCACACACCGCCACCGAGGCATACCCGTCGCGCACCGACATCGGCCTGGCCTCGGAGCCCGCCGCTCACTACGTGCTCGTGTCGACAGCCGCGAGCGGCGCTGCCGAGGGCCCGGTGGAATTTCGCTCCTACAGGATTGTTGACGGGGTTGTCACCGAAGAAGAAGTCGAGGTTTGTCCCTGATGGCAGTTGAAGTCCGGATCCCGACGATCCTGCGCACCCACACCGACGGCGAGAAGGCGGTCGAGGGAAGTGGTACGACGATCTCCGAGGTCATCGACGACCTCGAGACCCGGCACAGCGGCCTCAAGGAGCGGCTCGTCGAGTCAGGCGACTTGCGCCGGTTCGTCAACGTCTACGTCAACGACGAGGATGTGCGGTTCCTCGCGGGGGTTCAGACGCCGGTCAAGGACGGCGACACCATCGTCGTGCTCCCGGCTGTCGCGGGCGGCTGACCGGAGCGATGAGATACGAATCCCTCCTCGACTCGGTCGGTGAGACGCCGCTGGTCGGGCTGCCACGGCTGTCGCCATCGGCCGACGTACGCCTGTGGGCGAAGCTCGAGGACCGCAACCCCACCGGCTCCGTCAAGGACCGGGCCGTGTTGTGGATGCTTATCGACGCCGAGAAGGTTGGGCGGCTGCGCCCCGGCTGCACGATCCTCGAGCCCACCTCCGGCAACACCGGCATCTCGCTGGCGATGGTCGCCAAGCTGCGCGGCTACCGGCTCGTCTGCGTGATGCCGGAGAACACGTCGTCCGAACGCCGACAGCTGCTGCAGATGTGGGGCGCCGAGATCGTCGACTCGCCCGCCGCCGGCGGCTCCAACGAGGCGGTCCGCGTCGCAAAGGGGATCGCGGCCGAGCATTCGGACTGGGTGATGCTCTACCAGTACGGCAACCCCGCCAATGCCGCCGCACACTACGAGGGCACCGGGCCGGAGCTCCTCGCCGATCTGCCTTCGATCACGCACTTCGTCGCCGGCCTCGGCACGACGGGCACGCTGATGGGGGTGGGGCGGTTCTTCCGCGAGCACAAGCCCGACGTGCGGATCGTCGCCGCCGAGCCACGGTACGGCGAGCTCGTCTACGGCCTGCGCAACCTCGAGGAGGGGTTCGTCCCCGAGCTGTATGACGAGACGCTGATCGACTCGCGGTTCTCCGTAGGCCCGCGAGACGCCGTCCGGCGTACCCGCGAGCTGCTCGAGGAGGAAGGCATCTTCGCCGGCATCTCCACCGGGGCCATCCTGCATGCCGCTCTCGCGCAGGCCGCCAAGAGTGTGGAGGCGGGGGAGTCGGCCGACATCGCGCTCGTGGTGTGCGACGGCGGCTGGAAGTACCTGTCCACGGGTGCCTACGAGGGAACCATCGACGAGGCCGAGGACCGCCTCGAGGGCCAGCTCTGGGCCTGATCGCACCTCCTGCCGACGCGCTTCTCGGGTTCGTCCGGCTGGCTGAGGCGGAGCCACCACGCGTGTGGTCGGACGAATCCGTGGGCCCGCACGGAGCGGGGTAGGCTGCAACCCGGAACCACCGGCCCCACTCTCAGCTTGGCCCGACCTCAAGAGGTTGCTCGTGCGCGAGATCGTCGTCTTCAGTGGCAGCGCCCACCGCAGACTCGCCAGATCCATCTGCGACTCCTTGGGGGTGCCGGTCTCTCCGGCCGAGATCAGCCGCTTCAGCAACGACTGCCTGCAGGTGCAGCTGCAGGCCAACTGCCGCCAGCGCGACGTCTACCTCGTGCAGCCCCTCGTGCCGCCGACCCAGGAGCATCTGATGGAGCTGCTGCTGATGATCGACGCGGCAAAGGGCGCCTCCGCAGCCCAGATCACGGCAGTGATCCCGCACTACGCCTACGCCCGCTCCGACAAGAAGGACGCGTCGCGCATGTCGCTCGGTGGTCGGCTGGTGGCCGATCTGTTGCTCGCCGCCGGGGTCGACCGCATCCTCACGATGACGCTGCACGCCCCCCAGGTGCACGGCTTCTTCTCGGTCCCCGTCGATCACCTCACCGCGTTGGGCGTACTCGCCGACCACTTCCGTGACCGCGACCTCCGCGACACGGTCGTGGTGTCACCCGACCTCGGCAACGCCAAGACCGCCACCTTGTTCGCCCGCTTGCTCGGTCTGCCCGTCGCCGCCGGCAGCAAGCAGCGGCTCGCCGACGACGCCGTGGTGATCGATGCGATCGTGGGAGACGTCACGGGCAAGAAAGCGATCATCCTCGACGACGAGATCGCCAACGGCGGCTCGATCGTCGAGCTGTTGGACAAGCTGAAGGAGCTCGGCTGCACCGAGGCTGCCGTCGCCTGTACACATGGCTTGTTCGTCGGCAAGGCGGTGGCGCGGCTCCGGGACCATCCGGCGATCACCGAGGTCGTCACCACCGACACCGTCCCGGCTCCGGCCGACTGGCCCGAGCTGCAGGTGCGGTCGATCGCCGAGCTCTTCGCCGAGGCCATCTTGCGCGTCCACGGCGGAGAGTCGGTGAGCTCGCTGTTCGACGGGGTCGACCCGACGCACGCTCCGCCGCAGCCGACCCTGCCGTTCGACGAGACCTGAGCCCAACGGACGTCTCGTGCCCGGTTCACCGCGATGACGACCCTCGGCGCGTACGTCGAGCGCGGTGTCGCCATGGCGGATGACGACGGCGGCGCACCCTGGACCTTCGACCTCGGCGTCCGTGACTCCGGACGCGGCCGCGACAATGACCGACTCGGGACAGGGGACGAGAGCAGTCACGTGTGTCCTGGCTCGCACAATGCGGCGCGACCGGCCCGACCGTCGTACGCTTCCCCACGTGTCAGACGCACCCATCGGCATCTTCGACTCCGGCTTCGGTGGCCTCACCGTGGCCCGGGCCGTGCTCGACCAGCTGCCGCACGAGCCGGTCCTCTACCTCGGCGACACCGCCCGCCAGCCCTACGGTCCCAAACCGATCGGCGAGGTCCGTGAGTACTCCCTCGAATGCCTCGACCACCTCGTCGACCGTGGCGTCAAGGCACTCGTCATCGCCTGCAACTCAGCCAGCGCGGCGATGCTCCGCGACGCCCGTGAGCGCTATCCCGTCCCGGTGGTCGAGGTCATCTTCCCTGCCACCCGGCGCGCCGTCGCGGCCACCCGCAGCAGCCACGTCGGCGTCATCTGCACCGAGGCGACCAAGCAGTCGATGGCGTACGACGACGCGTTCGCCGCGGCGCCCCAGGTCCGGCTGACGACTCAGGCCTGCCCGCGCTTCGTCGAGTTCGTCGAAGCCGGGGTCACGAGCGGGGCGGAGCTCATCGAGGTCGCCCACGGCTACCTCGACCCGCTGCTGTCCCACGGCGTCGACACGCTGATCCTCGGGTGCACCCACTATCCGCTGCTCACCGGCGTGATCTCCTACGTGCTCGGCGACGAGGTGACTCTCGTGTCGAGCGCTGAGGAGACCGCGAAGGACGTCTACGCACTGCTCCTCCGCAACGACCTCGAACGCGACGTCGGCCTCCCGAGACCTGCGCACCACTTCCTGACGACCGGCAGGCCCGACGAATTCCGCACGATCGGCCGACGGTTCCTCGGGCCAGAGCTCGACCTCGTCGACCAGTTCGCCTGGGTTGGCGCATGAGGCTGACGGTCGTGGGCTGCTCGGGGTCGTTCCCGGGGCCCGACTCGGCCGCGTCGTGCTACCTGGTGGAGGCGCCGTACGACGGCGGCACTTTCCGGCTGCTGCTCGACCTCGGCAGCGGAGCTCTGGGCGCCCTGCAGCGGCACGCCTCGCTCCAGTCGATCGACGCGGTCGCGCTGTCGCACCTCCACGCGGACCACTGTCTCGACATGTGCGCCTTCTATGTCGTGCGCAAGTACCACCCGGGCCGCGCTTGGCCGGTGCTTCCCGTCTACGGGCCGGAGGGCACCGGCGCGCGGCTGAGTCGTGCATACGACCTGCCGGCTGGGCGCGGGATGGGCGAGCACTTCGCCTTTCATCCCTACCCCGACAGCGACTTCACGATCGGCCCCTTCACCGTCACGGTGACGCAGGTCGACCACCCGGCACCGTCGTACGCCTTGCGCGTCAGCGACGGTGAGAGGTCCCTCGTCTACTCGGGTGACACCGGCCCCTGTATGCCGCTAGAACAGCTCGCCAAGGACTGTGACCTGCTGCTGGCCGAAGCGTCCTTCCTGGAGGGGCCGGACAACCCACCACACCTTCATCTCACCGGCAAGCAGACGGCTCTCATCGCCGAGGCGGCCGGGGCCAGGCGCCTGGTGCTGACCCACATCCCGCCGTGGCACTCGCGAGACGCGGTACTCGACGAGGCTGCCGGGCACTTCGGTGGGGACGTGTCGCTCGCAACGCCCGGTACGACGTACGAGGTGTGAAGCACGGGGCAGCAGGGTCGTCCGCAAGGCCGCCGAGAGTGCGGTCTCAGGCGGTGCGAAGGAAAGCCGAGTTCTTCTTCCTGAGGACCTGCTTGACGGCGCGTCGGTAGTCGTCGAGCGGAAGCGGGATCCGCTCCTCGTTGCGGGCATGGAGGCGGCCGAGGGTGAAGGCAGCGGCCCGGGCATCGGGGTCGTGCCCGAGACGGAGAAGCCACTCTCCAAGGGCCACCGCGTCGAGATGGTCGCCGAGCTGTGACTGGACGTGTTTCGCCGCGTTGGCCAGCCGGTGTGCCGGATCGCCGAGCGCGGGCTCGGCGACCTCGAGCGAGTAGCGCAGGCGCTTGGCGCACTTGCGCACCTCATGCAGCGACGAGGTTCTCTCGTCGGGCCCGGCGGCGGCCCCGGCCTTGGCGGCTCGGCGCAACCGACGGTGAGGTTTCGCCAGGACCTTGGGAAGCGCGGTGTCGGCGCTCTCGGATGCTTGGTCTGTCCAGGGGGGCGCGGCGCACAGCATGTCCAGCTGCGTCAGCAGGGCGAGGTACCTCCCGGATGCAAGGGCAGTCTCGGCTGCCGCGCTTGCCCGGCCCTCGGTCGCTGTGAGCTCTCGTTGGACGAGGCCGCGTGCGGAGTCGTCTGCGCCGAGATCGGGCTCGTCTTCGAGTGCTGCAAACAGGGTTTCTCCGGCGACTTCGGCGTCGCGGAGGTCGCTGAGCTGCCGCCCGAGCCAGCGCAGCTCCCCTTGCAGGTGGCGCGCCCTGTCGGTGTCGAGGAGGCGCCGGTACACGGTGAGCGCCGCACGGAGGCGTCGAGCTGCGACGCGGAGGTCATGCACGCTCGCCGCCATCGAGCGAACCGCCAGGTCGGCCCGGGTGAGAGCGCGTCGTTGCTCGACGAGATAGAGGTGCAGGGCCGCCCCAGCAGTCTCCTGCGACAGTGTCTGGGTC
>JACDHG010000115.1 GCA_013821195.1 Propionibacteriales bacterium | reverse complement strand
CCTTGGTGATGCTCGCGCCGCTCTCGTCGGAGACCGCCTCCAGCAACCTTGCCAGCGGCCGGCCGAGCTCGGCCAGGTTCGAGCGTCGTCGGTCGGTGTGATCGTGGCGGACCCAGGTGTCGACCCGGCCCGATAGCCATCGCCAGACGCGGTCACCCACATGGTCAGCGAGCGGGGCCGCTTCGCTCTCGCGCAACACCTGGGACAGCGAGAGCAACGTGTCGCCAACCCATATGGTCCGCTCCATTCCTACGGAACGGCGCGCGGAGTCCCAGCTGCCGATGAGATCCTGCACCCACGGGTCGCCGTACACGCGGGCAACTGCCGCCAGGAGCGGGGCGTGTTCGGCTGTCAGCATCTCCAGATGGAACGGCGCCAGCACCACTCTCGCGGCCATCGGGTCGCGCAGACCGGCCGCGACCTCAAGGGCAGGCGTGAGTGCGTGTGCCTCGATGTGGAGCCAGAACGGCTCCAGCGACGCGGCGTCGGACCGGGCGCCCTCGAGATCGCCGACATCGATTCGGTTGAGCAACGTCCGCAGCGCCCATGCCGATCCTGCCTCGGCGCGCGCTGCGAATGACTTCTCCTTGGGCCACACCACCACCGCGGCTCGGCGATACCACCGGTCGACGGTGTTGCCGTAGTTACCCATGTAGCCCTCGTACTCTGAGTTGTACGGCGTCAGCGACCGCGAGGGCGTGACCGCGCAGACCTCGTGATCGCCAAGGGGGAGATTGATCGTCTCCGCGCCTGAGCCATCTGGGGAGATCCACCAGCCGAGCGTGATGTCGCCGTCGATCAGTTCGTTGAGGTCGTAGGCACTGTCGTCCTCGGGGTCATCACCTGGGTCGTCGTATTCGTCGT
This sequence comes from Propionibacteriales bacterium, assembly GCA_013821195.1. Classification (GTDB taxonomy): domain Bacteria; phylum Actinomycetota; class Actinomycetes; order Propionibacteriales; family Nocardioidaceae; genus JACDHG01. Next base: position 7,307 of record JACDHG010000115.1, on the reverse strand, counting down.
CGTACCCGCCGTAGCGCCACGACTCCTCGGCCGGTAGCGCGTCCCAGGTCTCCTTGATCTCGGCGAGGGCGAGTACGGTCTCGCATCCGACCTGCTCGGCTGCTTCCCGGAGCACCGTCACCCGTTCGGTGTCGGCGCCCTTGAAGTGGTTGGACCTCAGTCCGGTCTGGGTGTACTCGTGGTCGAGCAGGAAGGCCAGACGTGTCGGCTCGCCGAGATCGCGCCCGCCGTATCGACTGCTTGCCCGCGATGTGAAGTGTTCGGTCAGGCGGAGAGCGGCTAGTTCGACCGGACCGGCGTCGGAGGTCGACGTTGGGCCAGTGAGCATGAGGTTGAAGGTCAGTGTGACTCGGTAACCAGACCGGACCGGTCTGACCTCGTGTCGACGGTCGGCGTAGAACGCGACGAGGACGAGGTCGTCGCGCGAGCCGCGATAGGTGCGCTCGGTGCCGCCGTCATCGACGGCGAGCTCGCCACCACTGTGCACCGACGGCAGTGACACCACCAGGGTTGCGACCATGTCGTCGTGCTTCTCGGAGTCCTGGTGGGGGAGGAAGAACTGGCCTTTGCCGTAGACGAGCAGCGAGTGCAGCTCAGCGCGCAGCGACGAGCTCGCGGGGAGGCTGAGATCGTCGCGGAAGTGTGCCAAAGCCGCGTTGAGATGCGCGTCCCAGCTCGCGCCTCCGAGAATGACCTGGTCGGGGGTCAGCTCCCAGGTGTCGCGGACGGACGTGTCGCTCAGTGTCTCCTCGCCGTGTCCGAACAGGGCGGGGCGGGCCGCCGCGATCAGGCGTTTCGCTTGGGCCGCCCGCACCGGGAGCGTGACGGGGCCGACGTCCGCCACGTGCAACTTGAGGGCGTCGCCCGGCAGACGGAGCATGGCGGTGTCCGATCGGGCCGCCTGATCCCCTGCGAGCAAGTGCGCCAACCGGTCGCGTGCTGCCGTTCCCATGGGAGTGACTGTACGAGTGACGTGGATGGGGTGGCCCATGGCGTCAACGCTCGATCGGCGCAGGCCTTCGCCGACGCCGTCCACGAGCGTCCCGCGGGGGTTCCTTGTCCTGACTATCAGGGAGCACCTGCACGTCAGGCCGCGTCGGGTACCCACCGGACCCGGGAGCCGGGGGCATCGGTCGCTACACAGCGACCTCGGTGCCTGTGGTCGTGTTGCCGGCTCGGCACACGGCGGTCATGCCGCCCCGGCCGATCTCTTCCATCTCCCGATACGGAAGCAGGCATCACGGCCCGAGGGTACCGATCGGGATGACGTGGACGCCGTCCTCACGGCGGCCGCCAGCACCGGTGCTTGTAATGACGCCGAGGCAGGCTGGCTCCTTGTGTCGCGCGGTGTCCACGTTGGCTGCGAACCGGAGGAGAGCGGCGGCGGCGGCGTCGACGTCGCGAGGGTTGAGCTTGATCTCGAACGCAGCCCACTTGTTGTCGCGCGCAGTCACGATGGCGTCGACTTCGCTGCCGTTGGCGTCGCGCCAGGAGTCGACTTGGCCGCGATGCAGTTGCGAATAGATCCGTAGGTCGCGGACGACGAGTGCTTCGAAGTGGAAGCCGGTTGCCAGAGGGTCGGCTCGAAGCTCGGTGGTTCCGATGTTGAGCGCCGCCGCGGCGAGGGACGGGTCCACGAAGTAGCGGACGGGGGCGGTACGCAGGCGCGTGCGGGAGCGCATGTGTGGTCGCCAAGCGGGCGAGTGGTCAGTGAGCTTGAGGCGGTCGAGTGCGTCCAGGTAGCCGGTGAGGGTCTCGTGGGCGATCGGACCGGACTCACCCCCGACATCCTTGGCGAGTTCACTCAGCTTCACGGCTTGACCAACTCCGCGTCCGAGCGACTCAAGGAGGCGGGCCAGGTTGCTAGGGTTGCGGCGATGTCCCATCCCGGGAATGTCCACCTCTATCACCTGCCGGAGGTAGTCGTCGAGCCAGTTGCGGGCGAACCCCTCGTCGGCATGGACGAGCTCAGGCCAGCTGCCCACCACGATCCGCTTGAGGAGCTCCTCAAAGGTGAGATGCGTGCCGAGGGCCGGTCTGCTTCTCACCCTCCAGGAGTGCGCCGAGTGATATCTGACCCTTCGAGTGGCCGGACTCGAAGAGGCTCATGGGGCGCATCTGCACGACGGAGAACCGTCCGGCGCCAGAATGGTGGGTGGCGTCGTCTCGGGGTCGGGCCGATCCCGTCAGGATGAATTGACCCTTCTCGCTTCGATCGTCAACCTGGCGGCGTACGCGGTTCCAGATGTCTGGTTCGAGCTGCCACTCGTCGAACAGGATCGGGGGCTCGCCGCTGAAGAGCGCTTGGCGGGTCGAGCGTGACCTGCGAGCGGGCGACGGGGTCCTCGTCGAACCGAATGATGGTCTTGGCGACCTGTGACGCGGTGGCGGTCTTGCCGCAGGCCTTTGGTCCCTCGATCAGTACAGCGCCCATGACCTGGAGTCGTGTGGCGAGCTCTTGGTCGGTGATGCGGGGGAGGTAGGCGGGCATGCCTCAACACTGGCGATTGCCTAGGTAAAAATCGAACAATTGCCTAGTTTCAAGTTGAGTGATTGTATATGCGTTAGTCGAACTTTTACATAAGCGCAGGTCAGTCCGACTCAGCCAAGCGTCGCGCGGCTGCGACACGGCGCGCGGCGATGCGTTCCTTTCGTTCGTCGCCGTCCAGCTTCTGGATGTGGTCGTAGCTGACGTAGATCGGGTTTCGATCGGCCCGTTGCGAGCGTCGTCGATCAGCGGCTGCCACGCCTTGCGAAGCGGGTCGGGGAGGGTCAGGTCATCCCACAGGTCGACGAGAAGCGCGCCGTCGACCCAGCGGTAGGTCCAGACCGGCACGCTTGGCAAGAAGCCCAGCCCACGCTTGCCGTGGTCGACGACGTCCGCGATCTGCCCCGCTGGATGAAGCGGGCCGAGCCGACCAACCGCGATGCCGTGCTGGCCGCACAGCTTCGCGTTGCCGAGACCGACAGGCGCGCGTTTGTCGTGCTGGCCTGGCTGCTGGTGCCGGGCGCTTCCCTGTGTCGAGCACAGTCACGTTCGCGACCCGCCGTGCGACCTGTGCCAGCGTCCCGAGTGCCCACTGCCTTGCTGAGGCGAGCGCGGGAACGGGTCGATGCTCGGGGCTTGGCGAATCTTACTCGGAGTTGCGAGTTCGCGAATCCGGTAGGCCAGGGCTGAGGTCGGGTGGTCGGCGGGGAGTGGCTTGCGAGCGGAGGCAAGATCGAGCATCAGCTCGGCGTTGATGCCGCGACGCTGAAGTTCGTCGAGCCGCTTGGCCAGTGTGGTGGTGTGCTCGTCACGACGTCCGACGTAGTCGACGATCCGGGTCTCCCAGACCTTGAGAGCCTCGCAGTAGCGAGCGTTGATCGTCCGGACCAGACGGCGGTGGTACGCCGCCTCGCGTTCGTCGTCGGGCACCGGGCCGGCGAGCGAGCGATCGCCCGGCTTGACGCCGGTGGCCGCCCGCCAGATGGCCAGGTCGCCGCGCAGTTCAGGCGTGAGGACGTCGTGGTAACGACGAGTCCATTCGGGGAGCGTCGATGTCGCTTGCGTCCGCGCCTTGTCGGTGAGAGTGCCGACTCGGCCAGACGCCTTCCACGTCAGCGGCGCAACCAGCGTGGCGCCGTCGAGCACCGCTGGCGCAAGCGAATCAAGGACGCCGACGGCAACACTATCGAGGTGCCCTCGGCCGTCGCGGGTAAGGTCACGCGGTGGCGTGCCCGGTACGTCGACGACGCCGGCCGTGAGCACACCCGTGCCTTCGACCGGAAGGTCGACGCCCAGAAGTGGATCGAGAGGCAGCTCTCGGCGCTGCTCCGTGGCGACCGCGTCGTGCCCCGCGACGCGAAGCTGACCGTGGGGGAGTGGGCCACAAGTGGCTGGCCGGCTACGGCACCCGTCGCAAGTCGACCGTGCGCCAGGCCGAGATCCACCTCAAGATCACCAAGGCACACTTCGGGTCGGTTCCGCTGTCGGCAGTCAAGCCCTTCGACGTACGCGCCTGGACCGCCACGCTCAAGGGCGAAGGCCGCGCCGACTCCTACATCTATGCGCTCTACTCCCGGCTCTTCACCGACACCCTCCACGACGGCCTCGTCGCGCGCAACCCGTGTTCGCGGCGGACCTCGCCGGGTATGGGTCAGCAGCGGCCGTACGTCGAGACCATGATGTGCTCACGCGAGAGGTAGGCGTATGGTTGTGTGTATGCCACGTATGCAGGTCTATCTTCCCGATGCGCTCTACCGGGAGGTCAAGGAGCGCGGCCTTCCCGCGTCCGAGCTGCTCCAAGCAGCGGTCGTTGCTGAGCTGCGCCGGCAGGAGTTGGCAGCCCGCGCGGACCAATACCTCACTGAGCTGCTCGCCGAGGTGGGTGAGCCGTCCGAAGCTGAGTTCGCACGCGCCGACGCGATCGCTCGACGTCTCCAAGAGCGGGCAATCGCGGCCCAGGCAGGCTGATGCTGATTCTCGACTCGGGCGGGGTCAGCCGACTCGCCAAGCGTGACCGGGACACGGCAGCTCTCATCATCGCTCTGCGACGCAGGGGGTTGTGGCCACCGATCGTGCCCACAGTCGTCTTGGCTGAGTCGCTGACTGGTTCGGCCAAGAGGGATGCCAACACCAACCGCCTCCTGAAGGCATGCGACGTCCGTCCTTCCGTCTCGGACCGGGTCGCTCGACGTGCAGCCGGGCTCAGGACCAAGGCACGCCGCGGATCGGCGGTCGATGCGCTTGTCGCCGCCATCGCCGAACCCGGGAGCACGGTCCTCACCTCCGACGGGGCCGATCTCCGTGCACTGGCTGCCAACGCGGCTGACATCGTCGTCGAAGTCATCTGACGGCCATCAGCAGCCGTCACGAACCGCTCACGCGAGTCTCCTGCGGAATCCCTGCGGAATCCGGCCCGAATCCGGGCAACGAAAACAGCCCCCGATCCTGCAAAACCGCAGGTCAGAAGCCGTTTTCGGGGTCTACGGGATCTTGCATGTCGAATAGTGAGAGACCTACCCGCGTGACCTGCGTAAACGCGGTTCCGGCGGTGCTGAGTACGCACTGGGTACGCTCGCCGTTCACTCCGGCGGCGCCGTCGGCAGGCCTTGCAGTCGCTTGATGGCTTCTTCCAACAGGGGAAGTCGCTTGTCGAGGGTCAGTTGGATGATGTCGGGCCGCGTGGCGAAGTAGTGGTGGGCGAGAAAGTCGCGCATGCCTGCGACCCCGCGCCAGTCGACATCGGGTTCGGTCTCGGTGAGCGCGGGGCTGAGTCCCTTGACTGCCTCGCCGATCTCGAGCAGGCGCATCGCGACAGCGTCCATGACGATCTCGACCGAGATCGGGCCATGTTTCAAATGTGCCCGGATCGAAGCGATTGCATTGGTGATGTCGTCCAGGCGAGCGCTGTCGGGCCGGCTCACAGGGGGACCAGGTCTCGCTCTGCTGAGAGTCGGACGCGGTCCTTCAGCCCGTCGCGGGGGATCAAGTCCACGGGGACGCCGAGGATCGCCTCAAGTTCGAGTTTGATGTTGACCATGTCGATCAGATCCGTGTCGGCGCCGAAGTCGACCAACAGGTCGAGATCGCTGCCCTCGTGATCATCGCCCCGGGCCGAGCTGCCGAAGATCTGCGGATTGGTGACCCGATGGCGGCGCAGGACGTCCAGCATCTCGTCGCGGTGCATCGCGACGCGGCGCCCTGTTGGACCTGAGAGCGGTCCTGGTGTCTGCGGCGTTGCTATGGCCATAGGCAAATCGTAACTGGGCGCGACCTGCTCGGAGTCGAGGTCAAGCCGGGCGAAGTTGTCGCGCACCGCCCGGTTGTACTCACCGGGCACCGTCTCGCGCAGCCGCTCGGAGCGGATCTCACCGGAACGCAGCGCGGCACCGACCTTCATTGCCAGCACATCCCAGCCCGCTTCGACGTAGACCTCGGGAGCACGCAGCAACTCCAGGAGAGAGATCTCCTTCTCGTTCAGATCCGCCCGAGCGAGGTTCTTGCGCTCGTGCTGGATCACGCCGTCGATCGGGTCGAGGGTGCGCAGTGTTGCCACATGCCACACCGGAGGGATCTGCGTGGTGACGCCCCAGGCGCGTGCTGCGGAGTAGCCGGCCGGCCCGATCCCACGGGCGCCGAGTACGGCACGTGCGATCTCGTCGGCTCGCGGCGCTGTCACGCCATACCGCGTGCGCCGACCCCGGTAGTACAGACCCCGGCGCACCGGCAGCAAGAGACCGTCCTTCGCCGCACGCGACGCCGCCTTCCGGGCAGCCGTCGAGGAGCCGGGGAGCCTGTCCACGTGGACGAAGGACTTCTCCGGCGTCTCTCGGATCACCGCCGCGGGCGACAAGGTCGTCATGTCACGAGAGTGTATCGGGAACGTGACACTCGCGAAAGAGACTCTTGACCCGCACTCCTCGACAACGTTTGTACCCAATTCCGAGAACAAGCGTTGTCGGCCGTGGTCATCGGGCTCCTCGGCGGGCGCTTGCGGTGCCTCAGCAGCGCCAGTGGTGCCGAAACACCGTGTCGATCGCTCGCTTCGTCCACTCCGAGCTGCCCTCCATCAGGTGTGTAGGTGCGCAGCGTGAACCCGGGATCGGCGTGGCCGAGGTACTCGCTGACAGCCTTGATGGTCTCGCCCTCGTGGAGAGCCGTGCTCGCGAAGAAGTGTCGAATTGCGTGGCTTCCGTTTTCGCGCTCGTCGGGGATGCCGGAACGCTCCAGCGCCGGCCGCCAGAGCAAGGTGTTGAAGTAGTTCCGGTTGAGCGCCTTCTTCTCCCGCGAGGACAGCAGCAAGGACACACCGTGGTTGCCTTGCCGTCCCGTGACGCCCGAGGCACCGACGGACTGGATGCGGCTGGTCGCCCAGGGCAGGTTGCCGTGCTAATCGCCTGCGAACACGACCTCGACCATGACGGCGACCGTAGCGGCCGTCGCCCGGTGCCGCGAACAGGTTTCGCCCGGGCATCGACTTGGGGTGCACTGGGTACGCACAACAACGCAAAACGGCGGCTGACGCTGGAAGACGTCGAAAGACAATTCCGCAGCTCAGCCGCGGAGTTGAGGGCGGGCTGAGGGGCGTGCCCGAGTGTGTCAACTTCGAGCTGGCCCCACGTGACGGTCTGAAGTGGACGGGAGAGAGCGCGGGGGCCTCTGCCGCTGCCGATGGAGTCGGATCATCCCTGTGCCGCTAGCCGTCCCTTCCCCGGACGCTTCACCGGGCGGGCCTTGCGGGACACGTGCTTGCGCGGAACCGAGTTGACCTGCGGCGTTCCCGCAAGAGGTTCCCTTCCGTACGCAGCATCCGCTTGGCGCG
>JACDHG010000114.1 GCA_013821195.1 Propionibacteriales bacterium | reverse complement strand
CCCCCACTGAGTACGTGTCCGCAGCAGTGAAGTCACGGTAGGCATCCCCGACATCCCACTCCTCGGGCGCCTGCGTTCCGGTGTTGTTCCCGCTGTTACCGACCACTCCGTTACGCCATCCGTAGGTGAGGTGCGCTGTGCCCACACGTACCTGCGGGTTCGCCTTCTTGGCGACTGTGTAGAAGCGCCGAAACATCGAGACAAAGGTACGGCCAGGCACATCGTTCTCTGGTTCATGGTTCATGGTGCAGCGAGTGCCAGCAGGCAGGGAGCGTACCGCTGCAATGATCTGGTTGTCATACTTGCCAGCAGCGAGCCCGGTGTAGTCACGGTTCGGCACGACCGCTGAGACGAACGACCTGTAGCCAGCTTGCTTGTCCGCCGCAACCGCCTTCGGCCAAGATTCAAGGCTGGGAAACGAGCGGCGCAGGATCAGAGGCCCCATCAGGTCGTCTGCGGCCGCGAATGCGCTGAGCGTGTTGTTTCCGAATCCCTCGTTATTGCAAGCACCGACCGTGCAGCGGGGGCCGGCGGAGGTGCGCACACGGCGCGTGGGAGGAGCCGCGTAGCCGAGAAGTCCAGTGGCTGTGCCAGGAACCAGGGTCAGTCCACCCAGGACTGCGGTCATGCTGAGGAGGGAACGGCGGGTGTAGGTCGTAGTCATAGTTACGCAGTGTAATTGATCTATGACTCATTGTCACCTTGAACGTAGTATCTCCTACCAGTCCCGCCCCCGGCGGGAGTGGGAATCCTCCGTCAGAGGTCTGGCATCGGGCGTGGATGACGTCTCGGCTTGCGTGGAATCCGGGCGTTCGACGCCCGTGGAGTGCGGAGAACCAGGGTCAGGGAGTGCCTTGGAAGCGGGCGAACCCGCGCTGGTCCTTCCCGCGAACCTTGTCGAAGTCGCCACCGATGGTGAGCGCCGTCGGGGTGATCGTGATGGTCCAGACACCCATGACACCGTCGGCGTTGGTGATCCAGTCGGTGATCGAGCCGTCGGCCACGAGGAAGGATGCTAGGTGCCTGCGCGGACGCGTTGGGTCGAGTGCGTTTCTGAAGTGGGCACCGATGTAGACCTCCGTGTTGGTAGCTGCAATGGCCTGCACGTCGCCGCCCATCCGCACGATGTATCGCGGCGTGTTGGCCGCGCCCGGATCGTAGGCGAACGTGCGATTGTTGCTGATGCTGAAGAACAACCGGCTGCCGTCGGGGGTCAGCGCGATGGCGATACCGTCGCCACCCTGGGTAGGAGCGAAGCTCGTTGCCGCACCGTCAGCCGACCTCACTTCTGCGACCCCGGGTCGCGGCGCGCCACCGATGTTGTCGAACAAGCCACCGGCGTAGACACGCTCCCCGTTGCGGGACACCGTGAGCGCTTTCACGCTTCCGTCCGGGCGAGGCGCGAAGCTGAGCTGCACATCGCCGGTTGCCTGGTCGAGGGCCGCGAGCTTCCTGATATCGCGGCCGCCGATCCTGGCGAACGTCCCGCCGACGTACAGCATGCCGGACGAAGTCGCCAGTGCGCGGACGGTGTTGTTGTTGCTGATGCCCGTCGTCCAGGACGGCAGCACGGCGCCCCCTGTCGCGTCTACGGCGGCGAGCCGGCTCCGGGCCGAGCCGCCAGCGGCTGTGAAGGCGCCGCCGAGGAAGATCGCGTTGCCGTCGTCAGAAGCCGCGAGGGCATACACGATGCCGTTGGGGCCGGGGTTCCACGCCGGGTCGACGCTGCCGTCGGCTCTGATCGCCGCCGCGTTGGCTCGGGGCAGACCGTTGAGCATCGAGAAGGCACCCCCGACAAGCACTCGTGAGCCGGAGACGGCGACGGTGTTCACCGCCTCCTCGGCACTCGGGTCCCAGCCGGTCACATCGCCCGTGGCGGTGCCGAACGCTGCCGCCCTCATCCGCTGCCGGCCACCGGCCCGGTAAAGGCACCGCCGGCGTACAGTGGCGGTTGAGCTGTTGAGAGCCAGTGTGGTCACGGCACCGTTCGCCCCGGGTTCCAGGCTGTTGGTTGTCCGGTCGAGGCGCTGACAGCGCCGAGGTTTGCTCGTGACAGGTCGCCCAGAGTCGCGAAGTCGCCACCCGCGTAGACCGTGTCTGCGGTCACTGCGAGAGCCGCAACGGCTCCGTCGGTCGATGGAGCCCAGCTGTCTGCAACGCCGGTGGTCACGTTGATCGCGGCAAGGTTGGCCCGATCGGCCCCACCGGCCCGGGCGACAGCCAGCGAAGACACCGACCCGTTGGCACCGGGATTCCAGCTGAGGAGTGCTCCACTCGTCGCGTCGACTGCGGCGATGTTGCTGCGCGCCTGCCCACCCATCTGGCTGAAAAAACCGAGGTACACCACTCCGTTGGCGACGGCCAGGGAGTGCACCGAGCCGGAGGGTGTGGGGTTCCAGCTGGTGACGAACCCCTTAGCGTTGACTCGCGCTGCGCCGTTGCGTACCTTTCCCCCGGCGTACACGAAGTCGCCGACGAACCAGCCCCCGCACCATCGGGAACGGCGACCCGCACCAATCCTCTGACCTTGGGGACGGAGAGGCGCTTGCCGGTGGTGGCGTCAACCGGCACGGCGGAGGCGGTGGAAGGGCCGGCCCACGAGAACGTGCCACCGATGAACGTCCGATCACCGACCTGCACGCTGGCATAGACTCCTCCGTTGACGCCATCGGTCGGATCAGGGACCACGCCCGGACTCGCAACGGCTTCCGAAGGTGTCACCAACAACCCCACCAAGACACCCAGGGTGGCGAGCCCCACACGAGCCTCCCACAGTGATCGGGTCCTACGGGCTGTCCTCATGTCGACCTCCCAGTCGATGGGTCCGCTGGCTCCGCAACACGTGGGGCGATCACATCTGTCGAGGTTGGATCAGCCGACTGCGCCGCGCTCGGGGCCGTGGTTCGGACACAAACTGAGACCTGGCGCGGTATGACGTGGATTGCGAAAGATCAGGCTGCCGAAGTCCCAACAACTACGCGCCGTCATGGGCTGCACCCCGTCTGGTGACACTCGTGGCGGTCATTGCCTCTCCCACTTCGGTAGACTCGACGGGACGCCGACCCCCTCTCTGCCCTGAGCGGGGGCTGTCGTATGTGCGAACCTGCACCGATCGACCCAGCAGGAGCCCTGTGTCCCTTCACGCCCTCACGCCGCTCGTCTCCAGCGAGCCCTCGATCGCTGATGTGGTCGCCACTGCGCGCAAGCACGGCACGACGGCGCTTGACCTGACCGCGCCCGAGGCGCTGCGGCCGTTCCTGGCTGCCGCCCTGGCCACGGCCGACGAGAGTGGCGCCGATCTCAGCGTCCTCGTCGTCACCGCCACCGGGCGGGAGGCCGACGAGGTGGTCGATGCGGTCAAGTGCCTCATCGACTCCGAACTGGTCGCGGCATACCCGGCCTGGGAGACGCTGCCGCACGAGCGGCTGTCTCCGCGGTCGGACACTGTCGGTCGCCGGCTCGCGGTGCTACGCCGCCTCGTCCATCCCAGCGCCGGCAAGGGGCCGACGAGCGAGGTGCGCGTGGTCGTGGCACCGGTTCGGTCCGTGCTGCAGCCGCAAGTCAAGGGGCTCGCCGACCTCGAGCCCGTCGCGCTGCACGAAGGCGAAACGGTGGAGCTTGACGACGTCGTACGACGTCTGGCCGAAGCGGCGTACCACCGCGTGGACATGGTGGAGCGGCGGGGCGAGTTCGCGGTGCGTGGAGGGATCGTCGACGTCTTCCCTGCGACCGAGGAGCACCCGGTCCGGGTCGAGTTCTTCGGTGACGAGATCGAGGAGGTGCGCTCGTTCGCAGTCGCCGACCAGCGGTCGCTCGACAAGGTGCCGGGAGGTCTGTGGGCTCCGCCTTGCCGGGAGCTGCTCCTCACGGACGAGGTCAAGAAGCGTGCGCAGGCTCTGGCGGTCGCACATCCCGAGCTTGCCGAGATGCTCGACCGGTTGGGGGAAGGCCACGCCGTCGAGGGGATGGAGGCGCTTGCTCCGGTGCTCGTCGACGAGATGGAGCTGCTTGTCGACCTGTTCCCGCCACGGTCGCTCGTCCTGGTCTGCGACCCCGAGCGGGTCCGTGCCCGCGCACTCGACCTGGTCGCGACGAGCGCGGAGTTCCTGCACGCCTCCTGGGCAGTCGCCGCGGGAGGCGGGATGGCTCCGGTCGACCTCGGGGCCGCCGCATACCGCTCCCTTGGCGACGTCCGCCAGCGGGCCCTCGCCAGGGGGCTTTCGTGGTGGACCTTGTCGCCCTTCGGGTTGGACCCGACAGTCCAGCAGAGCGGGATTGCCCCGACGCCGCCAGCCGCCCGGGGACCCCTGCGGACCGAGACGGGTGAGGTCGTGTCCGTCGACGTGGACGTGTCAGCCGGTGTCGAGACGGCGGTCCTCGGCCTCCAGCCCGTGACGCCCTACCGCGGGGACACGACAGCGGCGGTCGCGGACATCGCCGCTCACGTGCGCGCAGGACGCAACGTGCTCATCGTCACGCCTGGGCACGGTCCCGGTGAGCGACTCGTCGAGGTGCTGAAGGAGCACGACATCCCCGCCCGCTTCGTGGACGACGTGTCGGGGGAGCCAACGGTCGGCGTCGTCGATGTGGTCAAGGGTGACCTTGCCCACGGCTTCGTGGCGGAGTCGATCGGTCTCGTCGTCCTCACGGGCGACGACCTCATGAGCCAGCGCACAGCCGGCCGCGACTCCACCCGGATGCCTTCGCGTCGGCGCAAGCAGATCGACCCGCTCGAGCTGCGCACCGGTGACTACGTCGTCCACGAGCAGCACGGGGTGGGACGGTACGCGGAAATGATCCAGCGGACCGTCGCAGGCGCGACCCGAGAGTACCTCGTGATCGAGTTCGGCCCGGGGAAGCGCGGGCAGCCAGCCGACAAGCTGTTCGTGCCGACAGATCAGCTCGACCAGGTGACGAGGTACGTCGGAGGGGAGCAGCCGACGCTCGACCGCCTCGGCGGCTCGGACTGGAGCAGACGCAAGGGACGTGCCCGCAAGGCGGTGCGGCAGATCGCCGCCGAGCTGATCAAGCTGTACGCCGCACGTCAAGCCACCAGCGGCCACGCCTTCGGCCCCGACTCGCCGTGGCAGCGGGAGCTCGAGGACGCCTTTCCCTACGTGGAGACCCCCGACCAGCTCGCGAGCGTCGACGAGGTCAAGCGCGACATGGAGCTGGAGACCCCGATGGATCGCCTGATCTGTGGAGACGTGGGGTACGGCAAGACCGAGATCGCCGTCCGGGCCGCCTTCAAGGCGGTGCAGGACGGCAAGCAGGTTGCCGTCCTCGTGCCGACGACCCTGTTGGTGCAGCAGCACTTCCAGACGTTCTCGGAGCGCTTCGCCGGGTTTCCCGTCCTGGTCAAGCCGCTCAGCAGGTTCCAGACCGAGCGGGAGGCCAAGGAGACCATCCAGGGGTTGCGTGCCGGGACCGTGGACGTCGTGATCGGCACCCACCGGCTGTTCAATTCCGAGGTCAAGTTCAAGGACCTCGGGCTGGTCGTCGTGGACGAGGAGCAGCGCTTCGGCGTCGAGCACAAGGAGGCGCTCAAGCGGATGCGCACCGCCGTCGACGTACTGGCGATGTCTGCGACCCCCATCCCTCGGACCCTCGAGATGGCGATCACCGGCATCCGGGAGATGTCGACGATCACGACACCACCCGAGGAGCGGCACCCGGTGCTGACGTTCGTCGGCAGCTACGACGACGCGCAGGTCAGTGCCGCGATCAGGCGCGAGCTGCTGCGTGAGGGTCAGGTGTTCTACATCCACAACCGGGTGCAGAGCATCGACAAGGCGGTGCGACATCTGCGTGAGCTCGTCCCCGACGCGCGCATCACCGCCGCGCACGGCCAGATGCCGGAGCATCAGCTCGAGCAGGTGATGCTCGACTTCTGGGAGCGTCAGCACGACGTCCTGGTCTGTACGACGATCGTCGAGTCGGGCCTCGACATCGCCAACGCCAACACGCTGATCGTCGAGCGGGCGGATCTCCTCGGGCTGTCGCAGCTGCACCAGCTGCGCGGCCGCGTCGGTCGGGGAGCCGAGCGTGCCTACGCCTACTTCCTCTTCCCGCCCGAGAAGCCGCTGACAGAGACGGCTCACGATCGGTTGGTCACCATCGCTCAGCACTCGGATCTCGGAGCCGGGACGGCGGTGGCGATGAAGGACCTCGAGATCCGTGGAGCAGGCAACCTGCTCGGTGGTGAGCAGTCCGGGCACATCGCGGACGTGGGCTTCGACCTGTACATCCGTCTGGTCGGCGAGGCCGTCGCCGAGTATCGGGGCGACCGGCCGGTCGAGGAGCCGGACGTGAAGATCGAGCTCCCCGTCGATGCGCACCTGCCCCACACGTACGTGCCGAGCGAGCGGCTACGGCTGGAGATGTACAGGCGCCTCGCCGAGATCCGCGTACCCGACCAGGTCGAGGAGGTACGCGCCGAGCTGGCCGACCGCTACGGCACTCTGCCTGCCCCGGTCGAGAACCTGCTCGCCGTCGCCGTCCTGCGGGCGAAGGCCAAGTCCGTCGGACTCACCGACATCAACAGCCAAGGGAACTATGTGCGGTTCGCGCCGCTCGAGCTGCCCGACTCGTTGCGGGTCCGGATCGACCGTCTGTACCCCGACACCGTCGTCAAGGTCGCGTTGCATAGCATTCTGGTGCGGCGCCCGATGACCGCGCCGGTCGGTGGCGAGGCGGTGCGTGACGCCGCCGTACTAGATTGGGCTGGTCGCGTCATCGACGACATCGTCTCGAGGAGTGGATCGTAGGTGCTGGGTAGCCGTAGCACGCGTCGTCCTCGAGCGCTCGGGGCTGCCGCTGCCTGCATCGCCGTCCTGTCCATGAGCGGCTGCGGAACGGATCTCCATCCGGGCCTGGCAGCCTCGGTCAACGGCACGCCGATCACCGAGGCGACGATCGACGACCTGCTCGAAGCCGTCTGCGCCTTCAACGAGATCGAACGCAAGAAGCAGGGCGGCACCGAGCCCAGCCAGTCGATCCAGACCCTGCGGTCCAGCCTCGTCGAGTCGCTCGTCATCGTGGAGATCACCGACCAGGCGGCCGAGGAGCGGGGAGTCACGGTCAGCGATGCCCTCATCGACAAGAACGCCGCGGGGACAGCCGTCCCGTCGGAGCTGCCCGACGACCAGGAGGAGCTGCTGCGCGAGTTCCTGCAGAACCGGACGGAGCAGGCGCTGCAGCAGGGGGTGATCGGGGCGAATCTCGAAGACCCCTCGGTGACGACAGCCGACAACATCAGGCAGTCTGACGTCAGTGCGGCGAACTCCTATCTCTTGGACTACGCGAACAAGCAGGATGTCGAGATCGCGCCCCGCTACGGCAGCTGGGACGGAGAACGCCTCGAGTTCGGCACCGGCTCGCTGTCTGACCCGGTCTCCACGACGGCGCAGCCCACTCCGGTGCCTGGCCAACCGCCCTCGACCGAGGAGACTCCCACACCGCCCGCATCCCAGCGCTGCGGCTGAGCACCCGCTCGTGGTGGGACGGCTGGTCGTGCTCCTGACCACCCCACGGCTTCCCGCCGGCCTGTTGAGCGCCACTGCCTGGCGGACCCTCGACACCGCGGGCGTCGTCGCTGCCCCGAGTGCGGATCTGCCTCTGGTCCGGGCGCTCATCGCCGAGGGTCGCGAGATCGACGTCATCGCGGACGCCTCGGCTGTCGACCTGCTCGCGCTGGCTGCCGATCGCACCGTCGTCTGGGTGAGTGACGACCATAGCCCCCTCAGCCAGAGTCTCGCGGCTGACGTCGTACGACGCTCGGGGCAGACCGGCGCAGCGGAGCGTCTCGAGCCCGAGGTGGAGATCCTGGTCGGGTCCTTCGACCCCGTCGGCGCCCGACTCCTCGACCTGGTCGAGGTCATGGACAGGCTGCGCACCGGGTGTCCGTGGGACCGGCAGCAGACCCACGACTCACTGGTGAGACACCTGCTCGAGGAGACCTACGAGACGATCGACGCGATCGGATCCGGGGACCGCGAGCACCTGCGCGAGGAGCTGGGCGACCTGTTGCTGCAGGTCGTCTTCCACGCGCGAATCGGCACCGAGGACGAGCAGGAGCCGTTCTCGATCGACGACGTCGCCGCGCAGATCGTGGACAAGCTCGTCCGGCGCCACCCGCACGTCTTCGGCGACGTCGAGGTAGCCGGAGTCGAGGGAGTCGAGGCGA
>JACDHG010000113.1 GCA_013821195.1 Propionibacteriales bacterium | reverse complement strand
GAGATCGCCAGTGCGAGCAAGACCACGAAACCGGTGGACACGCGACCAAAGGTACCCGGCAGTCCGCGTCGCCTCGGCCGCGATGACGACAACGCAGCGAGACGCCGCTCGGGCGCGGCCAGCGTGAAGGGCACCTCTGACTCGGGGCACGAGCCCCGGCACGCAGAAAAGCGACGTCCTCGTGACGAGGACGTCGCCTGTCATGGCTCCTGGCCAGCCCTTCGCGAGCCGAGCAGAACTGAAGCCGGGTGCCGGCGTCAGTCGGACTGACGCTGGCCAGGCACGCCGTTGAGAAGCTCGCGCACCTCGGACTCCCGGTAACGCCGATGTCCCCCCAAGGTACGAATCGAGCTCAGCTTGCCTGCCTTTGCCCAGCGGGTCACAGTCTTTGGGTCGACGCGAAACATCGCGGCAACCTCGGCCGGGGTCAACAGTGGCTCAGATTCGGTCGATCGTGCGTTCACGAGCTCTCCTCTCTGTCTCGCGCCGGACCCGGAGGTCTGGCGTTGTTACGCGGTCATTCGGCATCCAACCACAATCCGGGCCGCCAGCACGCGACGCGCTGACGGATGTGTACGTCACCGGGCACCGAACCCGACGACTGAGTAGCGCTTCCAACGGCAAAGCGTAGCCGACCACCGCAAAGGACACATGGATAATGTGTACTTCTGCTGACGGCGCACGGGTCAGTTCACCCGCTCGTAGGCATTGATGATCCGCCACCGCGCCTCGAACGTACGATAGGCCGCTCCGGCGGTCGCCCAGTCACCTCGCCGCAGGGCCCCCAGGGCACGGTGGATGTCCAGTGCTGAGTGATCATCGTCAAGCCCGGCTGTGAAGCACCGGGCGATCCCGGCATAGTCGAGCTCGAGCCAGCCCGCCGGGTCGAACGCCTGCAACCACCCGGCGAGATCCTGCATCTCCTCGCGGAGATCTGCCTCGTCGAGGACTTTCTCGAGTACGCCGAGCGCGCTCACCACCCGCCGCCGCGCATCCCGGATCTTGGTCCGGTACCGAAGGCTCTCGAAGCCCCCGGCGTCGTACGGGTCCCGCTCCTCGGGGGCCACCAGCGTGAACCAGGTCCTCGGGATGCCCCAGGTGACCTGCCGGACGTGTGGGACTGCCTCGGGATGAGCGCGCCGCCAGGCGAGGAACGTGTCGTCCACCACCGCCAGCGACTCCGCGGGGAAGAGGAGGGCGACATTGCTCCCGCCGAGACTGTCCAGGAGCGAGGTCAACGAGAGCCACGAGCGCAGCGGCATGTCGGCCGGGCAGTAGAACGACAGGCCCGAGACCCGGATGACGTAGGTGCCCGCCTGGTCGACGTCCAGGTGCGGACCTGACGAGCACATCGCTCGCTGCAACACGGTCGCCTGCTCGATGACCAGGGTGGCTGGGACGTCAGCCGCCACGTCTCGTCGCATCGCCGCCTGCGCGCCCGCGCCCAACGCCGCCAGCGGCTCGTAGACCCGCAGGTACGAGGCATAGGGCAGCATGCGGACAGACTAGTGGCCGGCCCTCGACCGGCGGCCGACCCACGCGGTCCGGTGGTCGCGACTGAGGCATATCCTCGACTCAGCACGCCCGCATCACCCCGCGGGCTCCTCACACAGGGAGAGTCACCACAGTGACCGACACCTCTGCAAGCGGCGTCTTCGAGTTGGGCGGCGAGCACGAGCAGGTCGTGTTCTGCAACGATCCCGCAAGCGGCCTGAAGGCGATCATCGCCCTCTACTCCACTGCGCTCGGCCCGGGACTCGGCGGGACGCGCTTCTACCCGTACGCGACGGAGGAGCAGGCACTTCGAGACGTGCTCAACCTGTCCCGGGGGATGGCCTACAAGGCAGCGGTCACCGGTCTCGACCTCGGAGGTGGCAAGGCTGTCATCATCGGCGACCCCAGCGTGGACAAGAGCGAGGCCCTGCTGCGTGCGTATGGACGGTTCGTGCAGTCGTTGGGCGGCCGCTACCTGACCGCATGTGACGTGGGCACCTACAGCGAGGACATGGATGTCGTCGCCAGGGAGTGCGACTTCGTGACCGGCCGCACGATCGAGCACGGCGGCGCCGGCGACTCGAGCGTCCTCACGGCATACGGAGTCTTCCAGGGAATGCTGGCAGCAGCCGAGGTGGCCTGGGGTACGCCGAGCCTCGCGGGCCGACGCGTCGGCGTCGCGGGCGTCGGCAAGGTCGGCCACCACCTCGTCCAGCACCTGCTCGACGACAAGGCGGAGGTGGTGATCACCGACGTCGACGAGCAGGCCGTCCACCGCATCACGGCCGTGCACCCGCAGGTCGACGTCGTCGTCGACAACGACGCCCTCGTCGCATCGGACATCGACGTCTACGCACCCTGCGCGCTCGGAGACGCCATCAACGATGACAGTGTGCAGGCCATCAAGGCCCGGGTCATCTGCGGCGGGGCCAACAACCAGCTCGCCCATCCAGGCATCGAGGACATCTTGGAGTCACGCGGGATTCTCTACGCGCCCGACTACTGTGTCAACGCCGGGGGGTTGGTCCAGGTCGCGGACGAGCTCGAGGGGTTCTCGTTCGACCGGGCCAGGGCACGCGCCACGGGGATCTTCGACACCACGAAGAGGGTGTTCGAGGTCGCCGCCGACCAAGGGCTCACCACATCCGTCGCGGCAGACCGGATCGCGGAACGCCGGATCGCCGAGGTAGGCCGTCTGCGCGGTCTGTGGGTGGGTTGAGCACGTCGAGCCGGCGAGGCGGGCTCAGGGCTCAGCGCTGGTTCGCCGACTCCGTGCCGTCGCCGTAGAGATCGGCATACGGATCGTCGACTGCGGAGTCGCCGGCGGCGGGGCCGGGGTCGTCGACTGCTGGAAGTGCTTGGTCGTCGCCGTGAAGCTCGCGCTGCAGCTGGTTGAAGTCCGTGTTGAACTCACGGTACTTCAGCTCGCGTGCGACCTTCGTCTGCTTCGCCTTGGCACGGCCGCGTCCCATAGGCTCAACCCCTCGCACAAATCGTGGCCAGCTCATCCCGGAGGCGCCGGACTGTCATCGTTTCCTTCGTGCGGATCACGATACCTGCCGCGACCCTGTCACACACACCCGACCTGAGCCGTGTCGGCACCGGCGATGCGCTCGGCGCGAGGAGGCTGGGCGCCTACCAGGCCCGGAAGACCCTCAGCTCCCGTAGGAGCCGGTCAGCGAGACCGTCCCGCCCTCGCCGGCGAGCACCTCACCGCAGACCCACGCTGAGACTCCCGACGACGCCAAGAGCTCCAGTGCCGCGCCAGCATCTGCCGGGGTGGTCACCGCGATCATCCCGACCCCCATGTTGAGGGTCTGCTCCAGATCAGCCTGGGCGACGTCTCCGGCGTCCGCGACGATGCCGAAGATCGGGTCGGGTGCCCACGTCGAGCGGTCCACGGTCGCCGTGGTCGTGGGTGGCAGCACCCGGGCCAGGTTGGCTGCGAGCCCACCGCCCGTGATGTGGGACATGGCGTGTGTGTCGGTCAACCGCGCCAACGTGAGGCACGGTCGGGCATAGATGCGGGTCGGCTCGAGCAGCTCCTCCCCCAACGTCCGCCCGAGCTCGTCGACGTGGCGGTCGAGCTTCCAGCCGGCCACGCGCAACAACACGTGGCGCACCAGTGAGTAGCCGTTGGAGTGCAGGCCGGACGACGCCATCGCGATCAGCACGTCGCCCTCGCGCACCCGCTCCGGTCCCAGCAGGTCAGCTGCCTCGACCACGCCCGTCGTCGACCCGGCGACGTCATACTCACCAGGCTCGAGCAAGCCCGGGTGCTCAGCCGTCTCGCCGCCGAGCAGCGCGCAGCCGGCGACGACGCACGCCTCTGCGATGCCCTTGACGATCGAGGCGATCCGCTCCGGGTCGACCGAGCCGGTGGCGATGTAGTCGGTCATGAAGAGCGGCTCGGCGCCGCAGACCACCAGGTCGTCGACGAGCATCCCGACGAGGTCGAAGCCGATCGTGTCGTGGCGGTCGAGGGCCTGGGCGATCGCGACCTTCGTGCCGACGCCGTCGGCGCTGGTGGCGAGGAGCGGCCGGTCGTAGCGCTTCAGGGCCGAGGCGTCGAAGAGACCGGCGAAGCCGCCGATGCTCCCGACGACCTCCGGCCGGCGCGCCTTGTCGACCCACTGCCGCATCAGCTCGACGGCTTTGTCACCCGCTTCGACGGACACTCCCGCCGCCTCGTACGCCGACTGGGCTCCGCGGGTCACCCGGTCGGTCATCGTCAGCTCTTCTCGTGCGAGGTCAGGGTCGGTTGAGGGCGTCGCCGGCGCCGCCACCGGCCAACGCGACGGACAGCCCGGCTGGCCCGAGTGGCGAGTCGAGCGTCACCTCCAGCAGGTGCTTGCCGAGGAGCTGCGGCTCAGGCAGGTCGACGGGATAGACGCCGTCGAAGCAGGCGCGGCAGAGGTCGTCCTTCTCGAGCTGCGTGGCCGCGACCAGCTCGTCGAGCTCGACGTACGCCAGCGAGTCGGCCCCGATCGACCGACAGATCTCGTCGGCCGTCATGCCGTTGGCGATGAGCTCGGCGCGGGTGGCGAAGTCGATCCCGTAGAAACAGGGCCACTTGACCGGGGGGCTGGCGATCCGGACGTGGACCTCGCGAGCGCCCGCCTCACGCAGCATCCGCACCTGGGCTCGCTGCGTGTTGCCGCGCACGATCGAGTCGTCCACCACGACCAGCCGCTTGCCCTCCACGACGTCACGCAGCGCGTTCAGCTTGAGGCGGATGCCCAGCTGCCGGAGTGTGTTGCTGGGCTGGATGAAGGTGCGGCCGACGTAGGAGTTCTTCACGAACCCTTGTCCGTAAGGGATCTTGCTCTCCTCGGCATACCCGATGGCAGCTGGTGTGCCCGACTCGGGAACGGGTATGACGATGTCTGCCTCGACCGGGGAATGGCGTGCCAGGCGACGACCGATCTCGGCTCGCACGCTGTGGACCCGCCGGCCGCTGATCAAGGTGTCCGGCCGCGCCAGGTAGACGAACTCGAACAGGCAGCCCTTGGGGGCGGGCGCTGCGAACGACCGTGACCGCAGCCCCGCCTCGTCGACCACTATCAGCTCGCCCGGCTCGATCTCTCGGACGAACGACGCGCCGACGATGTCGAGCGCCGCCGTCTCCGAGGCCACCACCCAACCTCGCTCGAGGCGGCCGAGCACCAGTGGCCGGATCCCCTGCGGGTCCCGAGCGGCATACAGGGTGCCCTGGTCCATGAAGGTGAAGCTGAATGCGCCGCGGAGCTTTGGCAGCACCTCGACAGCTGCATCCTCGAGGCTGCGATCGGGGTAGGAGGCGAGCATCGCCGTGACGAGGTCGGTGTCGGTGGAGGCAGCCGACGTGCGCACGGGGACGTCGAGGGCGCCACTGGTGACGGCGAGCTCGTCGACCATCGAGGCAAGCTCGCTCGTGTTGGTGAGATTGCCGTTGTGGCCAAGCGCGATGGAGCCGGTCGGGGTCGACCTGAACGTCGGCTGGGCGTTGAGCCAGACGCTGGAACCGGTCGTCGAGTAGCGGGCGTGGCCGATCGCGAGGTGTCCGCGCAGGGAGCTGAGGGTCGGCTCGTCGAACACCTGCGACACGAGGCCCATGTCCTTGTAGACAAGGATCTGGCGGCCGTTGCCCACGGCGATGCCAGCCGACTCCTGCCCGCGGTGCTGCAGGGCGTAGAGGCCGAAGTAGGTCAGCTTGGCGACTTCCTCACCCGGTGCCCAGACACCGAAGACGCCACAGGCGTCTTGGGGTCCACGGTCTTGCGGGTCGAGATCGTGGGTCAAGAGCCCATCTCCGCGCGGCACGAGGCGAGTCTACGTGGACGAGGGAGACTTGTCAGAAGCCGAGCTCGCGGTAGCGGCCTGAGCGGCTGACAGGTCGGCGAGCTCTTGGAGCAGCAGTGCCTCGGCGAGGCAGACGCGCTCGAACTCCGCCAGATGCAGCCCCTCGTTGGCACCATGAGCCCGGGTGTCGGGATCCTCCACGCCGGTGACGAGGATCGCGGCGTCGGGAAACATCCCAGCGAGCTGGGCGATGAACGGGATCGACCCGCCGACGCCGATATCCACGGGCTCGACGCCGTCCCAGGCTTGCTTGAAGGCCGCTCTGGCCGCGTCGTACACCGGTCCGTTCGCGTCGACCGCGAACGGCTCACCGAGGTCGTCGTCAGAGAACGCCACCTGGGCGCCGTACGGCGTGTGTGCGCGCAGGTGCTCCTGGAGGTGGTGCAGGGCCCGCCTGGCGATGTCGCCGGGTGCGATCCGCATGCTGACCTTGGCCCGGGCGACCGGGATGAGCGTGTTGCTCGCGGCGGCGACGGGGGTCGCGTCCAAGGCGACGATGGAGATCGCGGGCTTCGTCCAGAGCCGGTCTACCACCGACCCGGTGCCGACGAGCTCGACCCCGTCTGCGACTCCCGCCTCGGCACGAAAGCGGTCCTCGGGGTAGACCAGGTCGGTGGCGGCGCCCGACACGAGTCCCTGGACCGCGACGTTGCCCTCATCGTCGTGCAGCGTGGCCAGCATCCGGATCAGCGTGGTGAGCGCGTCGGGCGCCACCCCTCCCCACATGCCCGAGTGGACGCCGTGGTCCAGCGTGCGGACCTCGACGACGCACCCCGCGAGGCCGCGCAGTGACGTGGTGAGGGCAGGGATCCCGATGTCCCAGTTCGTCGAGTCCGCGATGACCATGACGTCGTTGGCCAGCAGATCGCGATGCTGCTCGAGGATGGCGGGGAGCGACTCGGACCCGTTCTCCTCCTCACCCTCGACGAACACCGTGACGCCGACCGGCAGGTTGTCCCCGTGCGCCCGGATCGCGGCGAGGTGCGCCGCGATCCCCGCCTTGTCGTCGGCGGCGCCGCGCCCGTAGAGGCGGCCGCCGCGCTCGGTGGGCTCGAACGGCTCGGTGTCCCACGCGGCGTGGTCACCTTCTGGCTGGACGTCGTGGTGGGCATAGAGCAGCACGGTCGGCTTGCCGGGTGGCGCGGCTTTGCGGGCGATCACGGCGGGCAGCCCGCCCTCGACCTCGACGAGCTGGGTGTCCAGACCCGCCTCGCGGAACAGCGTGGCGGTGGCCTCGGCCGAGCGTCGTACGTCGTCGTGGCGCTCGGGGTCGGCGCCGACCGAGGGGATGCGCACGAGGTGTTCGAGGTCGGCGCGCACCCCGGGCAGCACTGCGGCAACGGCCTTCTCGAGGTCGAAGGAAGGGCTCATCCAACTGACCCTACCGACCCGCGTCACACCGGAGCCGACCACCACCGCCATCGCTCCCGCTCCCGCCGCGTTCGTTTGCGATGTAGACAGTCTCTCCGGCCTGTTTACATCGCAAACCTGCGGTGCAAACGGTGGGCTTGGGGTGTACACCTCCTGACCCGTGGGACGACGCACACGTCACCCGGCCGACATCCCCTGCCGCGGCTAGGTGAGAGGGAGCAGGGAGGTCAGGTCCGAGCGCTCCCCTGACGCCCGGACACTCCCCGCGGCGGACAGCTCGGCGAAGGTCGACCGCCCCAGCGCCAGGTCGAGCCAGCTGTCGGCGTCCGTCTCCACGACCGCGGGTGGCGTCCCACGGGTGTGACGAGCGCCCTCGATGCACTGCACCACGGCGTACGGCGGCACCCGCACCTCGACGCTCTGGCCGGGGGCGCGGGCGGCCAGCACGGCGAGGAAGTGCTTGACCGCGGCTCGGATGTCGTCGCGGTCGGGCTCCCCGACCAGCCGGGCCACCTCGAGCCGACCGAGCAGCGGGGCGACCTCGTCGGGCGGGAGGGCTCGCACACGCACCGGCATACCGGCGAGCCTACGACGAGGTCGGTGCGCCCACCCGTCGCGTGCTCGGACGGGAGCCCTCCGAGGTTTGGGTAGTTCGTAGGGTTCATGGCCCGGGCAGGTTTCCCCAAAGCGCGCAGCCGGAGGCCGAGAAGTTGCGGCCCGACACCAACAACCGGGCGGCTCGACGCACGGGTCAGTCGAAGGCGGCCGGCAGCGTGGCGGTCCAGGCCTCCCGGAGCTCGCCCAACGAGATGCTGAACTGCCCTTCGACCCCGAGCACCGCATCGTCGCCGGAACCCTCGGTGACACCGATCCGCACGTACGGGAGGTGCCTGGCCGAGCAGAGGTCGGTGAAGCGCACCTCGGCGCCGCGCGGCAGGGCCACGATCGCGCGGCCGGCCGACTCGGCGAACAGCCCGACGA
>JACDHG010000112.1 GCA_013821195.1 Propionibacteriales bacterium | reverse complement strand
TCAAGGAATCCGCGGTGGCATCGGTGCTGACAGGGTTGCTGCCTGTCCTCGACGACATCGGTCGGGCCCGTGAGCATGGTGAGCTCACCGGCGGCTTCAAGGCGGTCGCCGACTCGCTCGAGCGCACGCTGCAGGGACTCGGCCTGGAGAGCTTCGCCGAGGCGGGCGAACCGTTCGACCCGCGGGTTCACGAGGCACTGATGCACAGCTACTCCGACGAGGTCTCGGAGCCGGTCTGCCAGCTGGTGCTGCAGGTCGGCTACCGCCGCGGTGACCGGGTCCTGCGTCCGGCCCGGGTGGCGGTCGTCGAGCCTGAGACACCGACTGCCCCGGCCGAGGGCCCCGTCGATGGCTCAGCCACCGACGAGCCCCAGCCGGCGTACGACGACGAGGGCGACGGAAGTGACGGCACTCGCGAGGTGTGACGAGGAGGTGAGCGCATGAGTCCAGCTGACTGGGCGACGAAGGACTTCTACCAGGTCCTCGGCGTGCCCAAGGACGCCTCGGTCGACGAGATCAAGAAGGCCTACCGCAAGCTCGCGCGCGACAACCACCCCGACTCCAAGCGGGGGGACTCGACAGCCGAGGAGCGCTTCAAGTCGATCTCGGAGGCGTACTCGGTGCTGTCCCATGCGGACAAGCGCAAGGAGTATGACGAGCAGCGCGCCGTGTTCGGGGCCGGCGGCTACCGACCTCGCGGTTCCGGGCAGGGCGGCTACGACTTCTCCGACCTCTTCGGCCGGGGTCGGGAGAGCGCGGACGGGGGTCTCAACGACCTGTTCGGAGGCATGTTCGGCGGCGGACGGGTCCGCACCACGCGGCCACGCCGCGGTCAGGACGTCGAGACCGAGACGACGCTGACGTTCGAGCAGGCATTGGAGGGCCGCACGGTGGCGCTGCGACTCAGCAGCGACGCGCCCTGCTCGTCGTGCTCCGGCACGGGCGCCCGTGCCGGCACGGTGCCGCACGTCTGCCCCACGTGTGCCGGCTCGGGGATGCGGACCACCAACCAGGCGGGTGGCTTCGCCATGACGGAGCCGTGCCGCGACTGCTTGGGCCGTGGTCTCGTCGTCGACGACCCGTGTCCTGTCTGCCGCGGATCGGGCCGAGGTGTCTCGACCCGCACGATCAACGCCCGCGTCCCGGCCGGGGTCAGGGACGGCCAGCGGATCCGGCTCCGCGGCAAGGGCGTCGCCGGCGAGCAGGGAGGTCCCACCGGTGACCTGTATGTCGTCGTGCGCGTCAGCCCGCATCCTGTCTTCGGCCGCAAGGCGGACAACGTGACTCTGACGGTGCCGATCCGGTTCGACGAGGCGGCACTGGGCGCCGAGATCTCGGTCCCGACGCTGGGAGCCGGCCCGGTGACCCTCAAGATCCCGGCGGGCACGCCGAATGGCAGGACGTTCCGCGTCAAGGGTCGCGGTGCCCCTCGCCGTGACGGTGTCAACGGTGACCTGCTCGTCACCGTGGAGGTGCAGACGCCGACGGAGCTCGACGACGCATCCCGCGCGGCGGTCGAGGCACTGCGTGCGGCCTCCGGGGGCGATGACCCCCGGGCAGAGCTGCTGAGGCAAGGGGCACCCCATGCCTAGAGCGCGACGGATGACCTTCGACGTCAGCGACCCAGACGCCCCGGTCTTCGTGATCAGCGTCGCGGCCGAGCTGAGCGGGATGCATCCGCAGACGCTGCGCGGTTACGACCGGATGGGTCTGGTCAGCCCGGACCGTACCGGCGGCGGCGGTCGCCGGTACTCCGTTCGCGACATCGAGCTGCTCCGGATCGTCACTCGGCTGACCTCTGCAGGCATCGGCATCGAGGGGGTGCGCCGCATCCTGGATCTCGAGAGCCAGGTGCTGGCGCTGCAGTCACGGGTCATGGAGCTCGAGGCGGACCTCGACGCGGCGCTGCACGCGTCGGCGCCGAACCTGCCCGTGCTGCGCGCCACCGCCGTGGTCACCCGTTGGGAGCCTGGGCCGTTCGCGCCCCGCTGAGGACCTCGCGACCACAGGACGGATCCGCCGACGGACGACGAGGGCGATCCCTAAATCACAGTGCCAGCTCGGGTGGCGCGGAGCAGGCCCGACTGCACGGTCAACCTGAAGTCGCCTGGCCGTAGCCCGGTCAATGTCAGCGTGCGCAGGTCGATCGGCGGAGGGGAGGGGTCGGGTATCAGCACACTGGTGGTGTCGGCGCACGGTTGAGGTCAGCAAAGGAGATGAACGGACGGATGGACGACAACAAGTTCACGCGGCGCAGCCAGGAGGCGATCGGTGCTGCGATCCAGCTCGCCACGTCGGCGGGCAACCCTGTCGTCGAGCCGGCGCATCTGCTCGACGCGCTGCTCTCACAGCCCGACGGCATCGCCGTGCCCCTGCTGCAGGCGGCCGGGGTGGACAGCACGGCGGTCTCGGCGGCGAGCCTTGAGTCGCTGCGGAGGCTGCCGTCCGCGACGGGCCCGACGGTGACCTCGCCGAGCTATGCGCGACAGACCGTCCAGGTGCTGGAGGCGGCCAGCCAGCTGGCCGAGTCGCTGGGGGACGACTACACGTCGACCGAGCACCTCCTCGTCGGTCTCGCCTCCGTCGAGAGCCCGACCAGAGACGTTCTCGGGGCTGCCGGCGCCTCGGCGTCGGGGCTTCAGGGCGCCTTCGAGACCGTGCGCGGGGCGGCCAAGGTGACGAGCCAGGACCCGGAGTCGACGTACCAGGCGCTGGACAAGTACGCAGTCGACCTGACAGCGGCCGCCCGTGAGGGCGACCTCGACCCGGTGATCGGGCGGGACAGCGAGATCCGGCGGGTGGTGCAGGTGCTGTCGCGGCGTACGAAGAACAACCCGGTCCTCATCGGGGAGCCCGGCGTCGGCAAGACCGCCGTCGTCGAAGGGCTCGCCCAGCGCATCGTTGCCGGCGACGTGCCGGAGTCGCTGCGGGGGCGCAGGCTGTTGTCGCTCGACCTTGCCGCGATGGTGGCCGGCGCCAAGTACCGAGGCGAATTCGAGGAGCGGTTGAAGGCCGTGCTCGAGGAGATCAAGGGCTCGGCCGGCCGGGTCATCACCTTCATCGACGAGCTGCACACCGTGGTCGGTGCCGGTGCGGGCGGCGACTCAGCGATGGACGCGGGGAACATGCTCAAGCCGATGCTCGCGCGCGGCGAGCTGCGCATGATCGGCGCCACGACCCTCGACGAGTACCGCGAGCGCATCGAGAGGGACCCAGCGCTCGAACGCCGGTTCCAACAGGTCTTCGTAGGAGAGCCGAGCGTCGAGGACACGATCGCGATCCTGCGGGGCCTCAAGGAACGTTACGAGGCACATCACAAGGTGTCGATCTCAGACGCCGCGCTGGTTGCGGCAGCGACGCTGTCCCACCGCTACATCTCGGGCCGACGGCTCCCGGACAAGGCCATCGACCTCGTCGACGAGGCCTCGTCGCGGCTGCGGATGGAGATCGACTCGAGCCCGGTGGAGGTCGACGAGCTGCGCCGCACCGTCGACCGACTCAAGATGGAGGAGCTCGCCCTCGGGCGGGAGCAGGACCCCGCCTCGGTGCAGCGCCTGGGCGCCCTGCGTGCCGAGCTTGCCGACAAGTCCGAGCAGCTGCGCGCACTGGAGAGCCGTTGGGAGCAAGAGAAGCAGGGCCTCAACCGGATCGGCGCCCTCAAGGAGCAGATCGACGACGTACGCGGGCACGCCGAACGTGCTCAGCGCGAGGGTGACCTCGCGCGCGCCTCGGAGCTGCTGTACGGCCGCATCCCCGCACTCGAGAAGGAGCTGAGGGAGGCTTCCGCGGCCGAGACCGCCCTCGACCACGACAACCTGATGGTGCGGGAGGAGGTAGGGGCTGGTGAGATCGCCGAGGTCATCGGCGCCTGGACCGGCATCCCGACCGGGCGGTTGCTCGAGGGTGAGACGGACAAGCTCCTGCGGATGGAGGAGGAGCTGGGGCAGCGACTCATCGGCCAGCGAACGGCTGTCACTGCGGTGTCCGATGCCGTCCGACGAGCCCGCGCCGGCATCTCCGACCCGGATCGCCCCACGGGGTCGTTCCTCTTCCTCGGCCCCACCGGTGTAGGCAAGACCGAGCTCGCAAAGGCGCTGGCAGACTTCCTCTTCGACGACGAGCGCGCCCTGGTGCGGATCGACATGAGCGAGTACTCGGAGAAGCACTCGGTAGCCCGCCTGGTGGGGGCGCCACCTGGGTACGTCGGCTACGAGGAGGGCGGTCAGCTGACTGAGGCGGTTCGCCGCCGGCCCTACTCCGTCGTCCTCCTGGACGAGATGGAGAAGGCGCACCCGGATGCCTTCGACATCCTGCTGCAGGTGCTCGACGACGGACGGCTCACCGACGGGCAGGGCCACACCGTCGACTTCCGCAACATCATCGTCGTCCTCACGAGCAACCTGGGCTCCCAGTACCTCATCGACCCTCGCCTGGGCGCGGATGCACAGCACGAGGAGGTCATGGCGGCGGTCCGTACGACCTTCAAGCCGGAGTTCTTGAACCGCCTCGACGAGGTGGTGATCTTCGACGCCCTCAGCGCGGAGGAGCTGCAGCACATCGTCGACCTCCAGGTGCGAGGTCTTGCCGACCGGCTCACGACCCGGCGCATCGTCCTCGATGTGACGGCCGCCGCGCGAGAGTGGCTGGCGGCCACCGGCTTCGACCCGCTGTACGGTGCCAGGCCGCTGCGCCGGCTCGTGCAGAGTGCGATCGGCGACCCGCTGGCCCGGTCGCTGTTGGCAGGCGAGGTCGTCGACGGGGACACTGTGCGAGTGGACGTCGACGAGGCCGGTAACGCGCTGCAGGTGACACGCGCGTGACCTCGCAGAGCGTGAAGGCGTCCCCTCGTCCTCGCGAGGTGACGGTCGCGGGTGTCCAGATCGTCGCCGGCAGCGCCTTGGTGCTCTTCCTCGCCTTCAACGGGATGGCCCAGCTGCAGAGCACGGAGATGCGCGACGTCCTCACCGATCTGCTCGCGTCCGAGCAGGCGGCGGGTCTGAACCTGACGATAGAGTCCGCGCGCGAGCTGGTGAGGTATACGCTCTTCGTCTCTGGCGGACTCGCCGCCGTCGCTCTCATCCTCGGGGTCTTCGTGCTGCGACGCGACCGGCCCTCGCGGCTGGTGTTGACGGCCATGGGGGGGCTGATCGCCGCCGTGACGGTCCTCGGCGGCCCGGCGGCGTGGATCCTGACGGCGTACGTCGTGGTGTCGGTGCTGTTGCTCTGGACGAAGGCGGCGCGGGCGTGGTTCGCGCCGCCGCAGTCAGCGACGGGAACGCAGGGGCCTACCCCTCCCGATGCCGGGTGGGCGCCACCGCCACCGCCTCCCCAGCACTAGGCTCTGGCTACGCGAACGACGATCTCGGAGGCAGCTCATGTCCAACCCTCAGTACCCCGACCAGCCGGAGCACTACCCCGGCCAGGGGTACCCAGGATACGCAGGTCACGACGAGCGTCCCGCTCCGCCGAGACCCGGCACACTGTTGGCGGGGTGCATCCTCACCTGGGTGGGCAGCGCCGCCGGTCTGTTGGCCGGTGTCGTCTTCCTCGCAATGAGCGGCAGCGACGAGTTCAATGACGCGTTCGATGCCGCCGGGGCCGACGTGGAGACGTTCCTCAAGGTCCTCGGCGGTGCGCTTGTCGTCTGGAGCCTGCTTGCCGCTGTCCTTGCCGTCTTCACGGTCATGGGCAATCGCTGGGCCGCGATCGCACTGGCTGTGGTCGGCGGGTCGTATATCGCGCTGGTGGGGTACGGCATCGTCACCTCCGGAGACGTCTCCGGGCTGATCGGCATCGCTTGGGTGCTGGTTTCGCTGGCGTTGATCTTCTCCGGGTCGAAGGCATGGTTCGACCACAACAGGGGCAAGGGCGTCAGTTACTGAGTCGGCCGAGACGGTAGATCGCCTCGTCGAGCACGTCGTCTTGCTTGCAGAAGGCCCAACGCACCAAGGACCTCCCGGCAGCTTTGTCGTCGTAGAACACCTCGTGCGGGATCGCCGCCACGCCGTACCGCTCCGGCAGGCTCAGACAGAACGCGACGCCGTCGTCGTGGCCGAGAGGACGGATGTCTGTGGTGACGAAGTAGGTCCCCTGGGGAGTGAAGACCTCGAAGCCGACGTCGCGCAGTCCCGCGCAGAGCCGGTCGCGCTTGGCCTCGAGCGTCGTACGGAATCCTGTGTAGTAGCTGTCGTCGAGGGCAAGGGCCTGCGCGATCGCCGGTTGCAGCGGAGCACCCGACGTGAACGTGAGGAACTGCTTGGCGGTCATCACGGCACGCACCAGACGCGCCGGCCCGACCGCCCAGCCGATCTTCCAGCCGGTGAATGAGAACGTCTTGCCTGCGCTGGAGATGGTGAGAGTCCGGTCGTGCATGCCGTCGTACGTCGCCAGGGGCCGATGCGTGACACCGTCGAACGTCAGGTGCTCGTAGACCTCGTCGGTGATGACGAGAAGGTCGTGCTCGCAGGCGACGGCCGCGACCGCCTTCAGCTCGGCATCGTCAAGCACGGCGCCGGTCGGGTTGTGCGGGGTGTTGACGAGCAGAATCTTGGTGCGTGCGGTGATCGCGGCCCGGAGCGCGTCGGTGTCGAGGCGGAAGTCCGGGGCGCGCAACGTCACCGGCACACGAGTCCCACCCGCCATGGCGATGCCGGCGGCGTACGAGTCGTAGTACGGCTCGAGGGCGAGCACCTCGTCACCAGGGTCGACGAGGGCGAGGAGGGCGGCTGCGATGGCTTCGGTCGCGCCCGTGGTCACCAGGACCTCGGTGTCAGGGTCGACTGCCATGCCGTAGAAGCGCTGCTGGTGTTCGGCTACCGCGCGACGCAGCTCCGGAACGCCGGCACCGGGGGCGTACTGGTTGCGTCCGGTCCGGAGCGCCTTCACGGCAGCCTCGATGATCTCCGGTGGGCCGTCGGTGTCGGGGAACCCCTGGCCGAGGTTGATGGCCCCGGTTCGCATGGCGAGGGCCGACATCTCCGCGAAGATCGTGGTTCCGAGACCGCTGAGGCGAGCCGCGAGAGGAGACTTGTCCATCTGTCCAGGGTAGTGATCGCGCGGTCGGGCGGGTTGAGTCGTCGCTAGAGTGGCAGGCCCATGGACAGCACACCTCCCCCGGCGGCCGACGGCCCCGAGGCAGATCCCGCGAGCGCCGAACCGCCGCTGCGACGTTCCGGTCATGGCCGGAGGGCGGCGTTGTGGGTCGCGGCCCTGTCTGTGCTGGTGGGGACCGGCATGCTCGGGTATGTCGCCTGGGAGGACGTCGGAACTGATGTGGTGGCGGGCCGGGTGCAGCGCGAGCTGCGGCAGGACATTCGTGAGCGTTGGCAGCATCCCACCGTGATCGACGTCGTGGGTCCCGAGACCTCGCCTCCGTTGGGAAGCGCGGACTCGCTGATCCGGGTCCCACGATTCGGGGCCGAGTACGAGATGGCGATCGTGGAAGGCGTTCGCGACGAGGACCTGGGCCGAGGCGTCGGCCACTTCCCGGGCGCCGGCCCCGGTCAGATAGGCAACTTCGCGCTGGCCGCCCACCGGGTGACGAACGGCGAGCCGTTCTACGACCTGCCCCGGCTGCGCCCCGGCGACAGGGTGATCGTCGAGACGTCGGATGCGACGTACACCTATGTCCTCGACACGAATCCCAACGATCTGGTCTTGCCGTTCACCGAAGGGTGGGTGATCGATCCTGCCCCGGTCGCGCCCGCCGGCGAGGCGCCGCCAGGGATGCCGACGTTCGAATCTGAGAGGGCGCCGGAGGCGCCGGAGTCCGACCCACGGCCGCCCACCGAGGCGATCATCACCCTGAGCACAAGCTCGGAACTCTTCAACAGCGACGAGCGGATGGTTGCCTTCGGCCACCTCGTGACCGCCACCCCCAAGTAGCGCCGCCGACGTTTGCCCCGTCCCGCCCTCCGGGTTTGCGATGTAAACAGTCCAGTTGGCCGGTTTACATCGCAAACCTGCGCTGTAAACCGGGTGCTTGCCGTGTCGGCCCGCGGGTGCGGGGAGGTTACGCCAGGGGCGCATACGTGCACCATCTGGGCCCCTGCTGGCCTCACTCCACCGTGGCTGGCGTGCTTCGTTGGTGCAAGTCAGGTGCCTCGAGTGATCAGGCTCCGCCTGGCAGCCATACACCTCGGCCGCTTTGCAGCTTCACCTCGCGCCACAGTCGGGCACTGACTCGCGCGAAGTTCTGCGGGAACGTGTCCGACCAGTAGATGCGACTGACGCCCATCCCCAGTCCGCGG
>JACDHG010000025.1 GCA_013821195.1 Propionibacteriales bacterium | reverse complement strand
GGTGGCGGCGGCCTCGCCGCGTGCGCCGTACACCCGCTCCTTGACGAGCTCGAGGTAGTCGTCGCAGAACGTCCAGAAGAACTTCTCGCTGGTCTCGAGCGCGGTGGTGTAGTCGTAGTCGTCGAACGCCACGGTCGCCTCCTCGACCACCTGTCGCAGCCGCCACAGCATCGCCAGGTCGACGGCTTGGGTGACGTTCATCGTGTCGGGCTCGGCGGCACCCATGCTCAGCACGAACTTCGACGCGTTGAGCACCTTCATCGCCAGCCGACGACCCACCTTCAACGGGTTCTCGTCGAACGCCGAGTCCTGCCCAGGACGCAGCGAGGCCGCCCGCCACCTGATCGCGTCGGAACCGAAGCGATCCAGCAGCTCGGTCGGGACCATGGCGTTGCCCTTGGACTTCGACATCTTCTTGCGGTCGGGGTCGAGGACGAAGCCGGAGATCATCGCATGGCCCCAGGGCGCCGCACCGTGCTCGAAGTGGGAGCGTACGACGCGGGAGAACAACCAGGTGCGGATGATGTCGTGGGCCTGACTGCACAGGTCCATCGGGAAGACCCGGCCGAACAGGTCGGTGTCGGTCTCCCAGCGACCGGCGATCTGCGGTGTCAGCGACGACGTCGCCCAGGTGTCCATCACGTCGGGGTCTGCCACGAAGCCGCCAGGCTTGCCGCGCTGCGACTCGTCGTAGCCGGCCGGTGCCAGCGAGGACGGGTCGACCGGCAGCTGGTCCTCGCTCGCGGCCATCGGCTTGTCGAACGCCGGCTCACCATCGCTGTCGACGGGGTACCAGACCGGAAAGGGCACGCCGAAGAACCGCTGTCGTGACACGAGCCAGTCACCGTTGAGCCCGTCGACCCAGTTGGTGTAGCGGTGCTGCATGTAGCTCGGCGTCCACGACACCTCCGTGCCACGGGCGACCAGTTCCTGCCGCAGGTCGCGACCGCGGCCGCCGTTGCGGATGTACCACTGCCGGGTCGCCACGATCTCGAGCGGCTTGTCGCCGTTCTCGTAGAAGCTCGCCATCCGCTGTGTCGGCTTCGGGTCGTCTTCGAGGTGGCCCGAATCCCTGAGCAGCGTGGTCATCTGCTCACGCGCGCCGAACGTCGTCTTCCCGGCGAGCTGCTCGTACGCCGACGCGGCTGGCTCGGCGGTCAGCCAGTCCGGGACGTCGCGCAGGACGCGGCCGTCGCGCCCGATGATGGCGCGCACCGGCAGCTGCAGCTCGCGCCACCACTGCACGTCGGTGAGATCGCCGAACGTGCAGCACATCGCCACCCCGGCGCCCTTGTCCGGCTCGGCGGCGGGGTGGGCGACCACCGGCACCTCGACGCCGAAGACGGGCGTGCGCACCGTCGTACCGAACAGCGGCTGGTAGCGCTCGTCGTCGGGGTGGGCGATTAGGGCGACACAGGCGCCGATCAGCTCGGGCCGGGTGGTCTCGACGCGCACCGGTCCGTCGGCGCCGTCGAACGCGACGCGGTAGAAGTGGCCGGGGTACTCCCTGGCCTCGAGCTCGGCCTGCGCCACGGCCGTCTGGAACGTCACGTCCCACAGGGTCGGCGCATCGGACTGGTAGGCCTCGCCGCGGGCGAGGTTGCGCAGGAACCCGCGCTGAGACACGGCCCGGGTCTCGTCAGCGATTGTCGTGTAGAGGTACGACCAGTCGACCGAGAGTCCAAGCGTGCGGAAGAGCTGTTCGAAGGCCACCTCGTCGGTGGCGGTCAGCTCCTCGCACAGCTCGATGAAGTTGCCGCGGGAGATGGGCTGCTGGCGTTTGGGGTCGGGCTTCTCCGGTGGCGTGAACTCGGCGTCATACGGTATCGACGGTTCGCAACGCACTCCATAGAAGTTCTGCACGCGCCGCTCGGTCGGGAGGCCGTTGTCGTCCCACCCCATGGGGTAGAAGACCTCCTTGCCGCGCATCCGCTGGTAGCGGGCGACCAGGTCGCACTGGGTGTAGGAGCAGACACTGCCGAAGTGGAGGGTTCCCGACACGGTCGGGGGAGGCGTGTCGATCGCGTACACCTGCTCGCGCGACTTGCTGCGGTCGAACGCGTAGACCTGGTCGTCCTCCCAGACCTGGCTCCACTTGTCCTCGAGGCCCTCCAGCGCCGGCTTCTCCGGTACGACGACCGAGCGCGTGGCGTCGGTCGACGTGTCGGGCGAGTGGCGTGGAAGTGTCTCCGTCATAGTGCCAAAGCCTACGGTCCGCCGGCCATGCATCGCGAGCCAGTTCCTTCGCGTCGCGGCACCACGATCCGACGCCCAGGTCGCTGGGGCGACCTGAGCGTCGGATTCGATGCGAGGCGGCGGGTCAGACCACGTCCCGACGCCGGCTGGACCAGATGGCGACAGCGACGCACACGAGCACGTACGCCGTCAGCGTGATGAGCGCGCGGCCACCGTCGACGCTGGTCGAGACTCCAGGAGGTGCCTCGACCATGCCGGGCGGGATCACCGCCGACACGAGTGACCCGGCGTTGACCCCAGGCAGTACGTCGCGCAGTGGCTCCAACGCCGAGAGCATGGAGCCGGCCATCGCAGAGATGAGGTTCTCGATGCCGAGCACCCACACGACTCCGAGGCCGATCGGCAACGCGGCACCGCGCAGGACGACGCCGAGAACCGCCCCGAGACAGGCCCACATCAGCAGGATCAGCCACCCTGCGGCGAAGCCTTGGAGCAGGTCGAGGACGCCAGGCCACGCCGTCGGCTCGTTCTCACCCACCGCGATGGCGGTGGAGGTGATCGCGCCGAAGCCGAACATGATCGCAACAGAGGAAGCCAAGACGACAGCCAGGGCGGCCACCTGGCCAGCGAGCACCGACACCCGTCCGGGTCGTTGGGTGAAGAGCGTCTTGATCGTGCCCCAGCCGTACTCACCGCCGAACATCAGCGCCCCCAGCACAAGCGCCAGCGCGCCGGCGAACACCGGGAACCCGCCGATGGTGTTCGTCACGAGCTGTGCGGGCAAGGTCGAGGCGAGGATCTCTTCCGGGCTGCTGCCGTCGAGCATGTCGCTGCCGCCGCCGCGGTACCCCAGGTAGGGGATCAGGTAGGCGAAGACCTGGCTGAGGAGCACTGCTGTGGCGAGCAGCACCCAGGCTGCGGGTCTGCGCACGAGCTTGAACAGCTCAGCGCGAGTGACGCGGAAGATCTCAGACATGGTCCAGCTCCTTCGCTGTGTTGATGCTCTGGCCGGTCATCTCGAAGAACACGTCCTCGAGCTGCCGGGTGTCCCGGCGTACCTCGCTGACCGCCACTCCGGCCGTCACCAGGACGCGGGTGATGTCGGCGATGTGGCGGTCGTCCGCGCGAACCCGCAGCACGCCTTCGTCGACCCGCACGTGCTCGACCTCCGGCATGGCCGTGAGCCGGTCCCGTGCGGTGTCAGCGGGGGTCGCGGAGATGATCAGCTCGCCGCCTCCGCGGAGATCCTGCACTGCACTCTCGGTGAGCATCCGGCCCCGGTCGATGACACCGACCCGGTCGCAGATCTGCTGCACCTCGCTCATCAGGTGGCTCGACAACACAACGGTGCGTCCGCCGGTGGCCATCTCCCTGACCAGGCGGCGCATGTCGCGCATTCCGGCCGGGTCGAGCCCGTTGGTCGGCTCGTCGAGGATCACCAGCTCGGGGTCCTGGAGCAGCGCCGCGGCGACGCCGAGCCGCTGCTTCATCCCCAGCGAGTACGTCGTGAACTTGTCTCGGCCGCGCGCGCTGAGCGCCACCAGCTCGAGCACCTCGTCGATCCGGCTCCCCCGCACGTTGGCGTACGTCGCCAGCACCCGCAGGTTGTCTCGGCCCGACAGGTAGGGGTAGAAGCTCGGCCCCTCGATCAGCGACCCCGTTCTGCCGAGGGCGGCGGCGGATCCCGGGCGCTCGCCGAGCACGGTCGCAGTCCCGCCGGATGGGCTGATCAGACCGAGCAGCATGCGCAGCGTGGTGGTCTTGCCCGCCCCGTTGGGGCCGAGGAAGCCGTACACCTCGCCAGGATGGACCGTCAGGCTGATCGAGTCGACGACGGCGTGGTCGCCGTACCGTTTCGTGAGCCCCTCGGCTTCGACCACCGCGTTCATGGCCGTTCCTTCAGGATGCTCAGGCGGTGCCGGTACTCGTCCTCGGTGATGTCACCGGAGGCGAACCGCTCGGCCAGCCGGGTCTCTCCAGCCCGCCCGCCCGCCTGGGCCCGGTTACGGCGTCCCACGAGCACGAAGGTGGTGATGACGGCCGCTACGACCACGAGCCAGGCCAGCGGGAACACCGGCCACCAGGGTCCGGGTCCGTCCCACCTGTCGGAAGCGGCTGTCAAGATGATCTCTGATACAGGAAACATGACGTTTCTCCTTGTGAGGAAGGGATTTCGGTACATCGCCTAGCCTCGCGCCTACCGCCAGGAAAGTCGTCGCCTCAGGGGAGTGACCTGCGCTCCCGCGCCGGGCGCACCCTGGTGCGGGCGGCTACCCCACAGGGAGTAGTGGACCTCAGGGTGACCACCCAGGACGGACCAGCCCGGTCTCGTATGCCATCACGACCAGCTGGGCACGGTCGCGCGCCCGCAGCTTGACCATCGCCCGGCTCACGTGGGTCTTCGCGGTCGCCGGGCTGACCACCAGACGCGCGGCGATCTCGTCGTTGCTCAAGCCCTCACCGACGAGCGCGACCACCTCACGCTCTCGCTCTGTCAACGGATCCAGCAGAGCGGGCTGGCGTGACGCGCGGCTCTTGCTCGCGAACTCCGCGATCAACCGCCGGGTCACGCCGGGGGAGAGCAGCGCGTCGCCATTGGCCACAGCTCGCATCCCGGCGAGCAGCTCGGTCGGAGCGGTGTCCTTGACAAGGAAGCCGCTCGCTCCGATCCGGATGGCCTCGAACACGTACTCGTCCAGGTCGAAGGTGGTCAAGATGATGACCCTGGTGGACTCGAGGTCAGGGTCGGACGTGATGACCCTGCTGGCCTCCAGCCCGTCGAGGTCGGGCATCCGGATGTCCATGAGCACGACGTCGGGCCGCCGCGTCCGCACCACGGCGACCGCTTCGCGCCCGTTGGCGGCCTCCCCGACGATCTCGATGTCGTCCTCGGCGTCGATCAACGCCCGCAGCCCGCCGCGGATCAGCGCCTGGTCGTCGGCCAGCACGACCCGGATCATCGGTCTCCCGCGAGCGGGAGTCGAGCGCGTACCTGGAGGCCCCCCAGCGGCGATGGGCCGACCGCGAGCGAGCCGTGCAGCGCAGACGCTCGCTCACGCATCCCGCGGATGCCGCTGCCGCTGGGGTCCGCCTCCACCCCATCGCCTCGTCCGTCGTCGTCGACCCGTACCTCCAGCTCGGTCTCGCCGTAGCCCAGCACGATCTCTGCGGTCGTGGCGTCAGCGTGACGGACGACGTTGGTGATCGCCTCCTGCACGATGCGGAACGCCGCCAGCTCGACCGCGGTGGGAAGCGACCGCTGGTCGCCCTTGACCCTTTTCGTCACGACGAGGCCGGCGGCGTTGCTGCGCTCGATGAGATCGTCGAGGGTGCCGAGCATCGCCGTCGGCGATCGGGGTGCGCCCTGCTCCTCGTCTCGCAGCACGTCGACAAGTGACCTCAGCTCGGCCAGCCCCTCCTTGCTGGCGTCCCGGATCGCTGTGAGCGCGGTCTGCGCCTGCTCGGGATGGCGGTCGAGGAGGTGGAGCGCGACTCCCGCTTGCATGTTGATCAGCGACATGTGGTGCGCGACGGTGTCGTGCAGCTCCCGTGCGATCCGCAGCCGCTCCTCGTTCGCCTGCCGCTTGCGTGCCTCAGACTCGGCGGCCCGCGCGGCGATGGAGCGCTCCCGTCGTACCCGGGCGAACTCCGCGAGGATGAGCACGAGCAGCGCCCAGGCAGCGACGGCCAGTAGCTGACCCCAGGACCACGGCTCATCCCGAAAGGAGCCACGCAGAGAGAAATGAGCGGCGAAGAGGGTGCCGACCCCCCACCAGGCGGCCGCTCGATGCCCCAGGACCACGCAGGCGAAGACCGCGATCACGGCACTCACCACCACGGGGCCGTAGGCGTAGCCGCGCAGCAAGTAGGTGAGCGTCACCGCGATGACGAACCACAGCACGGCGACCGGCCGGCGCGGCAGCGCCAGCAGCGACAACGCTCCGGTGAGCACGAGAACGATGGTGAGCGCGTCGATCGGGTGGCGATCGACCTCACGAGCTGCGGCTCCGAACGTGCCTACGATCTGGAAGATCGCCAAGGCCAGCGGACCTGCCACGGCGAGGAGTCGCCACTGTCTCGGTGCCGACGCCGCTGACATGCCCACCCGAGCACCGTAGGTGAGCCCACCTCCACCTGTCATCGTCTCCCCGGAGCACCACTGCCTACTCCGTCGGGCGTACGACCGAGCGGTTCGAGTCCGACGGCATGGAGAATCGGCTCAGCGGAGGCCGTACAGCTTGCGCATGCCGCGCCAGTCACCGAGCCCGAGGGTGCGGGGAGCCTTGGAACAGGGAGGCAGCAGATGCGCCATCGTCAGCTTGGCGTGCCCGGCACCCGGGTGCAGCAGCCCGTAGGCGTGGCCCCATTCGTGCGTGGCGAGCGACTGGAGGTCGAACTTGTTACGGCAGTTCGCGGGGTATCGCAGCACGGTCCGCGAGCTCGGGTCCAGCCGCATGTCCGCCGCAATCATGTTCTTGTTGTCTCGGTTCCACCAGTAACAGGTGTAGCCGAGCAGGTTGCCGGGTAGCGGTCCCCAGCCGACGGTGTTGCGGCTGTTATAGGTTCCGCAGCGGACCCGCCCGTCCCGCATGGAGATGTTCGGCTTCGCGGTCATCCGGCCCAGGTAGCGGCTCGAAGCATCTGGTCGACCGTTCAGGCCGCAGTTGTCCTGCCCGTCGCGAATGTTGGAGAGACCGAGCCGGATCTGCTCGACAGCATGTGACGCTTTCATCCGCCGCGGCGTCGAAGCCTGGTGGTAGCCCCACCTCAAGCTGATCTTCCAATCGTGTCCTTGCTGCCTGAAGGCGCCGTCTCGGCAGGGGGGACTGGAGCCCGCCAGCTGGGTCTGCGGGGTGGGACCTTGCTTGGCGACCGTGCCTGCGGAGGTCGACGACTCCGATGTGGCTGTGACGACCCCCTTGACGTTCGTGACTCGAAGGCTGGTGCCGGGTGAGGACGGCGTCCCCACGCCGCTCGCAGCGACTCCGCCGCCAGCGGGCGGAACGGCGACCGAGACGTCACCGGAGACCACGACGCGACCGACCAGCGCGCACCGCGACGTCGACACCCCGGAGGCCAACGACGCGGCGCTGATGGGTCCCGATCCGGGGCAGGACAACGGGTTTGCGAGCTTGGCCGTCTCCACG
Organism: Propionibacteriales bacterium; assembly: GCA_013821195.1. GTDB lineage: Bacteria > Actinomycetota > Actinomycetes > Propionibacteriales > Nocardioidaceae > JACDHG01. Next base: position 10,171 of record JACDHG010000025.1, on the reverse strand, counting down.
CCGGGGGGAAGGTCGGTTGCCGACCCTCCAAGAGGTATGACGACGGCAAGCGCGCAGAACAGCACACCGATGCGCCGGACCTTGCTGAGGCTTCGAAGGTTCATGGCGGGCCTACTCTGCGTGACGACAGATGGACGGCCATCGAAGAAGGGTGCGACAACCGGTGCTGTGCGCAACGTACCTTGTCCGAGGGTCGTACGTGGTGAGACCACGGGAACGTGCAGCTCGCGGCCATCGCGTCGGCCCACTGGGCAGACCAGCTATCGACGTGGGGACCTTCAGGCGACGCGACCAGGGCGACAGAGCGGGATCGCTTCTCGCGCCCGTGGACAGCCGAGTGGAGAGAAGTGCTGTGGACGACAGCGCTCGCCCGGGCGTCTGCCGGCGAGGAAGAGGGAGGAGTCGCTGTCGGCCGTCGTTGCGGCGGCGTTGCCTGGGGGCGTCGGCCGGCGGGAGGGGATGGACGGTGGTTGCGTCACTAGACTTCCAGGCGATGCCCGACATCCCTGACCTCGCCGCGTTTCGTGACGCCGAGCGCGCCCTGCTCCAGCGTTGGCCCGAGACAAGGCTCGACCCGTCCCTCGTCCGGATCGCCGCGTTGTGCGACCTGCTCGGCCAACCGCAGCGGGCCTACCCCGTCGTGCACCTGACCGGCACCAACGGCAAGACCTCGACCGCGCGGATGGTCGACAACCTGCTGCGCGGGCTCGGGCTACGTACCGGCCGCTTCACAAGCCCCCATCTCGAGTCCATCACGGAGCGCATCGCCATCGACGGGGAGCCGCTGACGCAGCAACGGTTCGTCGAGGTGTATGCCGAGGTGGCGCCATACGCCGAGATCGTGGACCGCTCAGGTGGCCACCCGGTGTCCTTCTTCGAGCTCATGACCGCGATGGGCTTCGCGGCGTTCACCGACGCCCCTGTCGACGCGGCGGTCATCGAGGTCGGTATGGGCGGCACCTGGGACAGCACGAACGTCGCCGACGCGTCGGTCGCCATCGTCACCCCGATCGGCGTCGACCACAGTCGCTACCTCGGCGACTCGGCCGCCGACATCGCCGACGAGAAGGCTGGCATCCTCAAGCCTGGGACGTTCGCCGTCCTCGCCCAACAAGCTGTCGACGTGGCTGAGGTATTGCTGCGGCGGGCGGCCGAGGTCGGCGCGACCGTTGCCAGGGAGGGCTTCGAGTTCGGGGTGGTCGACCGGACGCCCGGCGTCGGTGGCCAGCTGGTGACCTTCCAGGGGCTCGGAGCGACGTACGCCGACGTGTTCCTCCCCCTCTATGGCGCACATCAGGCGCACAATGCCGCGTACGCACTTGCCGCGGTGGAGGCGTTCGCCGGTGGCAAGGGACTCGACGGTGGTCTCGACAACGAGGTCGTGCGCGAGGCGCTTAGCCTGGTCACCTCGCCGGCCCGCCTCGAGATCATCCGACGCTCGCCGACCGTCGTCCTCGACGCTGCCCACAACCCGCACGGCGCCCACGCACTTGTCGAAGCGGTGCAGGAATCCTTCTCGTTCTCGCCCCTCATCGGGGTCGTCGGCGTGATGGAGGACAAGGATGTCGGGGGCCTGCTCGACGCATTCGAGCCGATCATGGCCACGATCGTCTGCACCCAGAACTCCACCGCCCGCGCGATGCCGGCCGCAGAGCTGGCCGAGGTCGCGCGCGGCGTCTTCGGTGGCGACCGGGTCGAGGTGGCAGCCCGGCTCGACGACGCCCTCGACGTCGCCACGGGTCTCGCGGACAGTGCCGGCCCGGACTCGGTCGGGCTCGGCGGCGCGGGTGTCCTCGTTACGGGCTCGGTGATCACGGCTGGTGAAGCCCGCCATCTGCTCGGTGGAGGTCGACCATGAGGTCGCCACGCCGGATGATGTGCGCGTCCGTCCTCGCGCTCGAGTGCATCGTCCTCGGCCTCGTCACCCCTGTCCTCATTGCCGTCGAGGACGTGTCGACACCGAAGGCGCTTGTCATCGGCCTCGGACTCGCCCTCGCCGCGGTCGTGATCGCCGGCCTGCTGCGATCCGAGTGGGCGTATCTGCTGGGCTTCGTCCTCCAGGTGGCCGCTCTCGGGCTCGGGTTCGTCATACCGGACATGTTCGTGCTCGGGCTGCTCTTCGGCGCCCTGTACACCGCGGCATACATCCTGGGCCGCAGGATCGAGGCACAGCAGGCATCGCTCGCCGTGGACGCCGAGTGATCTGCGGTGGATCCCCTCGATAGGCTCGCCGCCATGACTCAGCGCACGCTCCTCCTGCTCAAGCCCGACACGGTACGACGCCGGCTCGTCGGGCAGGTCCTCGCGCGCTTCGAGCAGAAGGGGCTGACGATCGTGGCGATGGAGCAGCGCACAATCACCGTCGAACAGGCAGACCGGCACTACGCCGAGCACGTCGAGCGCGACTTCTATCCTCCGCTGCGCGACTTCGTCACAAGTGGCCCCTTGGTGGCGCTGGTGGTCGAGGGCGACGAGGCTGTCGACGTGGTGCGTGCGCTCAACGGCGCGACGGACGGGCGCAAGGCGGCACCTGGCACGGTCCGCGGAGACTGGAGCCTCTCGAACCGCGAGAACCTAGTCCACGGGTCGGACTCACCCGAGTCTGCCACTCGGGAGATCGCGATCTGGTTTCCCGACCTCTGACGTCGCGCCGTCGGTCTCAGTCCGTGGGTCGGGCGACCCCTGTTCTCTTGGTCGGCACGTCGGCAACACTGGCTCAGCGGTGCACGCGGCGCCGACCTCCGCGCAGCTTCGCCCCTGCCAGGATGAAGGCCGCCACGAAGAGGACGATCCCGATCACCAACAGCCACAGCAGACCTTTGACCACGGCACCCACGCCGAACGCGACGGCGACGATGATGGCCAACAGGATCAGAATCCACATGTGTGTCTCCTCTCAGCGCCGAGCCAGGCGACGCTCGCCGCTCGCACCGGGTGTGTAGGCGAGTCCGTAGTGCTCGAAGACAGCCGGCTCTGTCGTCGCCTCGAGCTCCCCATCGGTCTCGATGGAGGGGGCGTCCTTGACCAGTCTCTTCGAGCTGCGCACCCGCACGTAGCCGGGCCCGACCGTGGCGTCCTGCAACGGCACGAAGGCGAGTCGATGCCGGCCGATGATGCCCACACGCACTGTCGCGAACGCGGGCAGGTCGTCAGCCGTGCTGACATAGATCGCCTCCAGCTGCCCGATCTTGCCGCCGTCGGGATCGATGACGTCCCGACCGCGCCAGTCGCGGATGTTGTCTGCCTCGAACATCGACGTCCTCCTTCGACAAAACGTCTCGGCCGGTTGGTCGTGTCGTACGTCCACTAATCAATCTACCCAACTGCCCTTGTCGCAACACCCGGCACGACAGGTGGCGAAGCGGTTACCCGTTCAGAGGAACGTCGGCGGGGGTGACCCGCGTCGGGTCGGACGAATCGGGAGGTGTGGATTCGTCCGGGGGGTTCGCGGGTGGGTGACCCGCGTCGGGTCGGACGAATCGGGAGAGTGGGCGGGGACAAAGTCGCGCAGCCGCCGAAGTGTCGCCCCGATCTGAGCGCGGGCCCCATTTACCCTGAACACGCGGTAGGCACGACTGTCTCCCGAGCCTGGGGAGCGGGCGGCGAATCTGAGCGGTGAAGGGATCGGGTCGACGGCATGGGCAATAGCTTTATCGGCCGCGACATGGCGGTCGATCTGGGCACCGCCAACACGCTGGTGTACGTCCGGGGGCGCGGCGTGATGCTCAACGAGCCGTCCGTGGTCGCCATGAACGCCCAGACCCGCGAGATCCTCGCCGTCGGCGCCGAGGCCAAACGGATGATCGGTCGCACCCCTGACAGCATCATCGCCATCCGGCCGCTCAAGGACGGCGTCATCGCCGACTTCGAAGCCACTGAGCAGATGCTGCGCTTTTTCATCCAGCGCGTGCACCGACGGCGGTACTTCGCCAAGCCACGCCTCGTCATCTGTGTGCCCTCCGGTATCACGGCGGTCGAGCAGCGGGCCGTCAAGGAGGCCGGCTACCAGGCCGGCGCACGGCGCGTCTACATCATCGAGGAGCCGATGGCCGCCGCGATCGGTGCTGGTCTCCCAGTCCATGAGGCGACCGGCAACATGATCGTCGACATCGGGGGTGGCACCACCGAGGTCGCGGTGATCAGCCTCGGCGGCATCGTCACGAGCCAGTCCATCCGCACAGCGGGAGACGACCTCGACCAGGCGATCATCAGCTGGATGAAGAAGGAGTACTCCCTCATGCTGGGGGAGCGCACGGCCGAAGAGATCAAGATGGCACTGGGTTCGGCCTTCCCGCTCCCCGACGAGCCGGAGGCAGAGATCCGGGGGCGAGACATGATCAGCGGGCTCCCCCGCAACATCCTCATCTCGTCCGCCGAGGTCCGTCAGGCGCTCGAGGAGCCGTTGCACGCCATCGTGGACTCTGTCCGTACGACGCTCGACAAGACGCCGCCGGAGCTGGCGGGCGACATCATGGACCGCGGCGTCGTCCTGACCGGCGGTGGTGCCTTGCTTCGCGGTCTCGACGAACGCCTGCGCCACGAGACGGGGATGCCGGTCCATGTGGCAGAGGGGCCGCTCGACTCCGTCGCCCTGGGTGCAGGGAAGTGTGTCGAGGAGTTCGAGGCGTTGCAGCAGGTGCTCGTGTCGGAGCCGAGGCGCTGAGGATGACCCCTGAACCTCGGCGCTCCCGAGCAGGCCTCGGGCTGCTCGTCCTTGCCTGCGTCACGATCATCACCCTCGACGCCCGTCACGGGGCGTTCTCCTCGCCGGTCAACCCGTTGCGGGCAGCAGTTGCCGCCGTACTCGGGCCGGTCGAGGCCGGTGCGACAGCGGCGCTGCGCCCCGTGATCTCGGTACCCGGTTACTTCGGTGACGTAGCCGATCTGCGCAACGAGAACGCTGATCTCCAGGCGGCGAACTCGACCCTGCAGGCTCGGCTGCGCGCAGCCGACGCGAACCGACATCGCGACGCCGAGCTGAGTGGGATCGCGGAGCTCGCCGACACGTCAGGCTATGAGGTGGTGCCGGCCCAGGTGGTCGCGATCGGTCCCGCACAGTCGTTCTCGCGGACGGTCACGATCGACATGGGCACCAGCTCGGGAGTCCAGCCGGACCTGACGGTCGTCAACGCCGATGGGCTGGTGGGGCGAGTGGTGAGCGCGACGAGCATGACTGCGACGGTGCTGCTCATCGTCGACGGCAAGTCGACGATCGGTGGGCGTCTCGGCCAGTCCATGGAGCTCGGCTTCCTCTACGGTGACGGAGGCGTCGGCGACGACGGTGTCCTGGAGCTCAGCCTCGTCGACCACACCGTCTCTCCGCTGGCCGGCGACACGGTCTTGACGTGGGGATCCCGCAACGGTGCGCCCTACATCCCCGGCGTACCCATCGGTGAGGTCGTCAGCGTGCGGGCGTCTCCGGCCGAGCTGACCGAGACCGCGACCATCGACCCGTACGTCGACTTCTCGTCCCTCGACGTCGTGGCGGTGGTCACGTCGGTCAAGCCGGGGTCGACGAGCAACCAGGCAAACGGTGAGAGCCGATGACGACTGTCGTGAGAATCGCCGTGGTCACCGTGCTCATCGTCGTGACAGTGACGTTGCAGATGAGCATCTTCAGCCACTTCTCGATCCGCGGCGTCGTCCCAGATCTCGCGCTGCTGCTGGTGATCGCCGCCGCCCTCGTCAGGGGTCCCAGCTACGCGGCACTCGTCGGGTTCGCCGCCGGCCTCGTTCTCGACCTCGCCCCACCGGCCGACCACACCGCCGGCAGGTGGGCCCTGTCGCTGGTGCTGGTCGGCTACCTCGCCGGGCTGGTCAGGACCGACAACGAGACGTCGGTCCCGGGGACCCTGTTCATTGTCGCGTCGGCTGCGTTCGTCGGTACGTCGGTCTTCGCCTTGACGGGGCTCGTCCTGCGGGAGCCCGGGATCGATGTGGCCGCGGCCTTCGAGGTCATCCCCGTCGCCGTGGGCTACGACCTGCTGCTGGCGCCGCTGGTCATCCCCGTCGTGCTGTTGCTGTTGCGGCGACTCGAGCCGGCCAAGCGATGGTAGGGCTGGTGCGCCCCGCGGAGGCACCACCGGGGAGCGGAGGTGCGAGATGCTGAAGAAGCGCTCACGCCTTCGGTTGATGGTCGTCCAGGTCATGGTCTTGTCGTTGTTCGCGACGCTCTTCGCGCGACTGTGGTACCTGCAGGTGATCGGCGGGGAGAGCTATCAGGCCGCGGCCCAGGAGAACACGGTCCGCGACATCGACGTCCAGCCCCCTCGCGGTCTCATCGTGGACTCGATGGGCCGGCCGCTGGTGGCCAACCGGACCTCCTGGGTCGTCACTGTCGACCGAGATGTGCTCGACAAGCTGGCTGGCTCAACGCGCACGGCCGTGTTGGCTCGCCTCGCCGACACGTTGGGGCTGAGTGTCGCGGAGCTCGATCGGCGTACGAAGCTGTGCGGCGAGGATGGCGCCGCCAGGGCGCCGATCTGCTGGAACGGCTCTGTGTACGCTCCTGTCCCGGTCGCGGAGGACGTCTCGCAGTCGCTGGCCGCCTCCTTGCTCGAACAGGCCGAGGACTTCCCCGGCGTCACGGCCGAGGCACGCAAGGTCCGGGCCTACCCGGCGCCGTTCGGCATCAACGCCGCGCATCTGCTCGGCTACAACTCCCCGATCACCGAGGACGAGCTCGACGACGCCCAGGCGACCGACGACACAACCCTCGGCCCACTGTCGGTGGTCGGGCGCTCAGGACTCGAGCAGGAGTACGACAGCCAACTGCGTGGCGTCCCCGGCGACCGCCAGGTCACCGTCGACTCGATGGGACGGGTGCTCGGGACGGGCGACGAGATCGTGCCGGTCCCCGGTGACACGCTCGTCACGTCGATCGACGCACTCGTGCAGGGAGTCGTCGAGCGGCAGCTGCGGCAGACGATCCTGACCGCCCGGCGCACGGACGACCCCGTGAGCGGCAAGAAGTACGTCGCCGACTCCGGCGCCGCCGTGGTGCTCAACGCCAAGACCGGCCAGGTGGTCGCGATGACGAGCCACCCGACGTACGACCCCGACGTCTGGGTCAGCGGCATCACCCAAGGCGACCTCGACCGCCTCTACAGCAGGCGGGCCGGCACCCCGCTGCTCTCGCGGGCGACCCAGGGCCAGTTCGCGCCCGGCTCGACGTTCAAGCCGTTCGTGGCCGCAGGCGCGATGACCTCCGGGTACTCGCCGGCGACGCGTCTCAACTGCTCCTCGTCGTTCCGGGTAGGAAACCGCGACTTCAGGAACTACGAGTCCGGCTCCTACGGATACATCGACTTCGCCAAGGCCCTGCAGGTCTCGTGCAACTCGTTCTTCTACCGCGTCGGTCATGGTCTGTGGGTGAAGGCCGGCGCCGACGCCGACGACGTCACCACCCCTGACCCGCTGGTCGACATGGCCGAGTCGTTCGGCTTCGGCGAGACGACCGGCATCGACCTGCCGGGCGAGGCCACCGGCCGGATCGCCGACCGGAGGTGGAAGCGGGCCTACTGGGAGGCGAACAAGAACTACTACTGCACCTTGGGCAAGGAGCCGGGGGAGGACTTCCTGCACCGGTTCGCCCGCGAGTTCTGCATCGACGGCTACGCCTACCGGGCCGGCGACGCGGTCAACTTCTCGATCGGGCAGGGAGACACGATCATCACTCCGCTCCAGCTCGCGACGGCATACGCCGCGATCTCCAACGGCGGCACGCTGTGGAAGCCGCGGGTGGCGAAGGCGATCGTGTCTCCCGACGGCCAGCTCCTCGAGCGGATCAAGCCGCAGAGGGCGTCGGCAGTCCCGGTTCCGGACAAGGTCCTGCGCTACATCGACACGGCCTTGCAAGGCACCACCCGAACGGGCACGTCGTCGTGGCGGTTCGTCGGGTTCCCCCTCGACAAGGTCAGGATCAGGTCGAAGACGGGTAGCGCCGAGGTCTACGGGAAGCAGTCGACGTCCTGGTTGGCGTCGTACAACGAGCAGTACGTCGTCGTCATGATGGTGTCGCAGGGCGGCACCGGCTCGGGGACCTCAGGGCCCGCCGTCCGCAAGATCTGGGAGTCGCTCTACGGCATCAAGGGCGAGAAGGTGAACCTGGACAGGGCAGCCGAGCCGGGCGGGAAGCCACCCGAGGGCCTTCCCGTCTTCGAGCCGGATGGCTCGATCTCGGCACCGGTCCTGCGCTCGCCGCCACGCGACTTCGACGCATTGTTGGCAGGAACGTCGATGCAGGCGCTGCCGCCCGATCGTCGCAGGCGGACACCACGGTGACGACGGCGACGGCCACCACGACCCGCACGTCGCGGCGGGTCAACGTCACCGACAACCGGAGCACCTGGCAGCGGATGGACTGGCTGCTGCTGACTGTGATCGCAGTAGTGCTGGCGCTGGGCTCGGTGCTGGTCTGGTCAGCCACCGCGAGCAACGAGGCGCTGACGGGTGGCGACTCGACGGCATACCTCACCAAGCACGTGACGAACATCGCGATCGGCGCGGTCCTTGCCTTCCTCCTCGCGGCCACCGACCATCGCTGGGTGCGCATCTGGGCGCCGGTCGTCTACCTCGGCGCCGTCGGCGGGCTTGCCGTGGTGCTGTCGCCCCTCGGCGCCGTCATCAACGGGTCGCGCTCATGGATCATGGTCGGGGAGATCTCGATCCAGCCGGCGGAGTTCGCCAAGCTCGGTGTCGTCGCCGGAATGGCCCTGCTGCTCGCCGAGAAGACGGAGGCTCGGCGTCACAGCCCACGGCTGCGCTCCACCGACGTGATTGCAGCGCTGGTGATCGCGGCGGTCCCGGCCGGCTTGATCATGGCCCAGCCGGACCTCGGCACGATGCTCGTCCTGACCGCGACGGTCTTCGGGCTGCTCGCGGTGGCCGGCACGCCGAAGCGCTGGCTCTTCACGATGATCGCCGCAGCCTGCGCGGTGGTCGTCAGCGCGATCCGGCTGGGGCTGCTCAAGGGATACCAGCTCGACCGGTTCGGAGCCTTCGTCAACCCGGGGCTCGATCCCGACGGTGCCGGCTACAACACCATCCAGGCGCGCATCGCCACCGGCAACGGCGGCCTGTTCGGTCAGGGTCTCTTCAACGGTTCACAGACGCAGGCGGGCTTCGTCCCCGAACAGCACACCGACTTCATCTTCACCGTGGCGGGAGAGGAGCTGGGTCTCGTCGGCGCTGGTGCCTTGATCGTGCTCCTGCTCACTGTGCTGTGGCGTGCGTCGCTGATCGCAGCCAAGGCCGATGACATGTTCGGTCGCCTTGCAGGGGCGGGTGTCGTGTGCTGGTTCGGTTTTCAGGCGTTCCAGAACATCGGGATGTGTCTGGGGATCATGCCGGTGACGGGGGTGCCGTTGCCGCTCGTGTCATACGGCGGGACGTCGATGATCGCCTCACTCATGGCGATCGGCCTGCTCCTCAACATCCATCTGCGCACCGAACGCTCGCTCGGCCTTGGCGTTGTGCTGCGCGGTCGGGTCTCCCGCTCCCGCCGCTTCTAGCCGCTGGGGGTTTGCGATGTAAACAGCCCGGATGGCCTGTTTACATCGCAAACCTGCGGTGCGGACTGTGCACTTGGGGTGTTGACCTCGGCCGTGACGACCTTCCTCGTCGTGAGCGTCGGCCTAGTCGTGGGGCCGCCGCGAGTGGTCGACCTCCTGGTCCAGCTCGGTGAGGTACGCCGCTCTCAGGCGTGCAGGCCGCCGTCGGAGTGCAGGAGCTGGCCGTTGACCCAACCGCCCTCGTCCGAGCACAGGAACGCCACCAGCGCGGCGGTGTCCGACGGCTGCCCCGCCCGTCCGCGCGGGTTGGCGCGGATGATCTCGTCGCGGAGCTCGTCACTCATCCAGCCGGTGTCGACCGGGCCGGGGTTGACGGCGTTCGCGGTGATCCGTTGATCGGCAAGCTCGCGGGCAGCGGCGAGCACGATCCGGTCGAGCGCTCCCTTGCTGGCGCCGTACGGGAGGTTGCCGACGGTGGCGTCGCTCGTGAGGGCGACGATGCGGCCGCGCCCTTCCTGCGCGCGGTAGCGCATCGCGAACTCGCGGATCAGCAGCCACGAGGCACGGGCATTGACGGCGAAGTGTCGGTCGAAGCTCTCGATATCGGTGTCCAGGATGCCGGAGTCCACAGACTCGCAGTGGCACATGACCAGCGCGGT
>JACDHG010000111.1 GCA_013821195.1 Propionibacteriales bacterium | reverse complement strand
GGAGCGTTCTGTGCATGGCGTTTGCCGCCAGGTGTCGGAAGACGTGAGCGGGAGGCGCCTTTGTCTGCCCGGCCAGTAGAGAGGGGGTCAGGTCGTCCCTGGCTCGAGCCTCGCCCCAGGTGCGAGCCTCGCGCCCGCGGCGATCACGCTCTCGCGGCCGACGAGCACCAGCTCATCGGCGGTGGGAAGGTCGTCCTCGGGCGGCCCCCCAAGCTCGGCGTCAGCGCCGACGACGACATCGGTGTCGATGATCGACCAGGAGACTCGCGCTCCAGCCTCGATGCGGACCCCTGCGAACACGACAGCGTCTGTCACGGTCGCCCCCGCCTCCACGGTCACGCTGGGGCCCGAGGATGCTCCGGCGTACCACTCCGTGCACCCTGCACCCGGGGCTGAGGAGGCTGTCTTCCACCACGGCGCCGGCATGCACGCGAGCGCGTGGACCTTGTGGAGTGCGGGTGAGAATCGGCCATCCTGGCACGCCGAGAACCCCGAGATCGCTTTCGAGAAGGTCGCGATGCGCCGCGAAGTACGTGTCTGGGCGGCCCACATCCTTCCAGTACCCAGACATGCGGTACTCGTAGACCGAACCCCGCTCGACCAGCCGGGGGAGGAGATGGTTGCCGAAATCGCCAAGACCAGTCTCGTCGGGGTCCGCCCGTGCCGTCAACTCGGACTGGAGCTCCTCTAACACGGTGACCAGGACGCTCGGGTCGTAGACGAAGATCTCTGTGGCGATCACACCGGTTGTGGGCTTGCCCGGCTTATCGGTGAGATCAGTGATACGTCCCAGCCGATTCGTCTCGATCGTCGCGTGGTGGGCCGCTTCTTCGGGAGCGACCACCGTGGTCACAACGGTGCATTCGGCGTTCTTCTCGTCATGGCGGGCTATCGCCTCGTCGTAGTCGAGGCGGTAGACGTGGTCGGAGCTCAACACCAGCAGCACCTCGGGATCCGCGGCTCTGATCTGGTCACGAACTCGGAAGAGCACGTCCGCGTTACCACTCGCGAGGCCATCCTCGTCGCCGCCTGCGCCTTCCTGTGGCATCAGCAGCCGGAAACCGCCGAGGGTCCGGTCCAAGTCCCACGGCCGCCCGTTGGCGACTTCGCTGTCGAGCGAGCTCGGCAGGTACTGCACCGAGAGCCAGACGTGGTCCACGCCGCTGTGCTGCAGACTCGACAACGGGAAGTCGACGAGCTGGAAGACGCCGCCGAACGGCAGCGACGGCTTGGGGCGCTCGCGGTGAGCACGTCCATCCGATCGCCTGCACCACCGGCGAGGACAATCGCAACGATCTTTCGACGCGACATGGGGACAACCTAATGCCGTGTCGCTCCAAGCGCTGTGTCGCTGAACGTCCGAGCGGCCGCACCACGCGGAAGGATCCGACTGCCAGGCTGCCCTGACCCCCTCGAGGTCGGATCCTTGTGCGCGGGCAAGCGACAAAGCGCCGACGTGTCAGGCGGCGCTGGCTCCGAGGTAGCCGTTGGGGTCGAGCACGTACTTCTTCGACGCGCCGGCGTCGAACTCCTGATAGCCGCGCGGCGCCTCGTCGATGGTGATCGCCGTCGCGTTGACTGCCTTCGCAATCTGGACGCGGTCATGCAGGATCGCCATCATCAGACCGCGGTGGTACTTCATCACCGGGCACTGTCCCGTCATGAAGCTGTGCGACTTCGACCAGCCGAGCCCGATCTTGATCGACAGTGAGCCTTCCTTAGCCGCCTCGTCAGCGGCACCGGGGTCACCGGTCACGTAGAGGCCGGGGATACCCAACCCGCCGCCTGCAGACGTGATGTCCATCAATGAGTTGAGCACCGTGGCTGGTAGCTCGTCCTGTGAGCCCGCACCGTGACCGCGTGCCTCGAAGCCGACTGCGTCGACACCGCAGTCCACCTCCGGCTTGCCGAGGATCTGCTCGATCTGGTCCTTCGGGTCGCCCTTGGACACATCGACGGTCTCGCAACCGAAGCTGCGGGCCTGTTGGAGCCGCTCCTCGTTGAGGTCCCCCACGATGACGGCGGATGCTCCGAGCAGCTGGGCCGAGGCCGCCGCAGCCAGCCCCACGGGACCCGCGCCGGCGACGTACACCGTCGACCCCACGGCGACACCGGCCGTGACGCAGCCGTGGAACCCGGTCGGAAAGATGTCGGACAGCATGGTCAGGTCAAGGATCTTCTCCATCGCCTGGTCCTTGTCGGGGAACCTCAGCAGGTTCCAGTCGGCGTAGGGCACGGCGACGTACTGTGCCTGACCGCCGACCCAGCCGCCCATGTCGACGTAACCGTATGCCGATCCGGGCCGGTCGGGGTTGACGTGGAGGCAGATGCCCGTCTTGCCCTCCTTGCAGTTGCGACAGCGGCCGCACGAGATGTTGAACGGCACCGAGCACAGGTCCCCCTCCGTGATGAACTCCACCCCCGGTCCCACTTCGACGACCTCGCCGGTGATCTCGTGACCGAGGACGAGGCCCTCGGGTGCCGTCGTCCGGCCGCGGACCATGTGCTGGTCGCTGCCGCAGATGTTTGTCGCGACGGTCTTGATGATGGCTGCATGGGGCAGCTGGCGGCCGACGTTGTCGGGGTTGACCCCGGGGCCGTCCTTGAGCTCGAACGTCGGGTAGTCGATCTCCTGCACCTCGACCTTGCCCGCCCCCATGTAGGCCACTGCCTTGTTCCCGTTGTCTGCCATGTCCGCTCCTTCCGGGCGCCGGCCGGGGTGCCGGTCGCCGTCCATCGACGCTCTTGCGCACCCCGACGGACGCGCCAACGCGCCATGGTCATCTCGTTCCCGCGACGGCGCGCCGTAAACGGCAGGGCAGTCGGTTCTTAGGTGTTTCGGCCGCCGCACGGGCTCTCGGTTGGAGATCGAGGGGCTGCGTCTGGCACAATGACGCTCGACCTCGCGACCAGGCGGACCCTCTCATCCGCCCGGTCACGAATCCTCGGCGATCGCGGCCAGTCCCCACGAGGCCAGGCCGATCGCCACCAGACCAGACATGCAAGGAGACCCCACAGACGTGGCCGTCAAGATTCGCCTCAAGCGGATGGGCAAGATCCGCCAGCCGTACTACCGCATCGTCGTCGCCGACTCGCGCACCAAGCGCGACGGTCGGGTGATCGAAGAGATCGGCAAGTACCACCCCAAGGAGGACCCCAGCTACATCGAGGTCGACTCCGAGCGTGCGCAGTACTGGCTTGGAGTCGGCGCTCAGCCGAGCGAGCCGGTCGCGGTGCTCCTCAAGGTCACCGGTGACTGGCAGAAGTTCAAGGGCGAGGCTGCCCCTGCGCCGATGAGGGTCGCCGAGACCAAGCGGGACAAGTCAGAGATCTTCAACGAGGCACTGCAGGACGCTCAGAGTCAGCCGAAGACAGAGGCGGTGACGCCGAGACGATCCACCGCCAAGAAGTCCGCGCCCGCGCCGGCGGACGACACACCCGCGGACGACACACCCGCGGACGTGGCACCGGCGAAGGACGCGTCGGCCGAGACGGCGGCTGACGCAACGGTCGCCACGGCCACGGAGCCAGCCGACGAGGTGGCGCCTGTCGAGGAGACGTCACCCTTGGCGGACTCCGCAGTGGCCGACGAGGCAGTGACGGAGGACGCTCCGACGGACGAGGACGCCACGGCTGAGGAAGCCGGCGAGCAGGCCTCGAGCCCGGCTTCCGGCGACGACGACACCAAGGCCTGAGGATGCTGACCGAGGTGCTCGATCACCTGGTTCGTGGCCTGGTCGACAACCCCGACGACGTCACCGTCCGGACGCGGCAGCAGCGAGGGCGCAACCCTCGATTCGCCGGTGGAGGAGAGACCCTCGAAGTGCGGGTCCACCCCGACGATCTTGGGCGCGTCATCGGCAGGTCGGGTCGTACGGCGACGGCGCTACGCACGGTCGTGCAGGCCCTGAGCGGCCAAAGCGGCGTACGCGTGGACATCGTGGACGTCGACAAGCGACGCTGATACACCCACGCACCGACGGCGAGCGCTGGGAGCCCACGGGCGACCGGCGCCTCGTCCGCTCCAGTGCCCCGTCCACCAGTACGCGATGATCGGTGTGACGACGGGAGGAACCGTGGCGAGCATCGAGCTCATCGTTGGCAGAGTCGGCCGCGCGCACGGCCTCGCGGGTGACGTGGCGGTCGACGTCCGCACCGACGACCCCGATCGTCGTTTCGCCGACGGAACGACATTCATGAGTGTGCGGGATACCCTGACGGTCGCGTCGACGAAGTGGCACAGCGGACGCCTGCTCGTGCGTTTCGAGGAGGTCGGTGACCGTACGACGGCGGAGAGCCTTCGCGGCACCGACCTACGCGTGCAGGTCGCCGAGGACGAGCGCCCCGACGATCCCGAGGAGTTCTACGACCACCAGCTCGTGGGCCTTCGGGCTGAGACTGACGCCGGGGCTGTGTTGGGAGAGGTCACCGACGTTCTCCATCTGCCGGCTCAGGATGTGATCGTCGTCGACTGCGCGGGCCGCGACGTGCTCATTCCCTTCATCACCGAGCTTGTCCCGGCTGTCGATCTCGAGGCTGGGCGGATCGTGGTCGTCGACCGTCCTGGGCTGCTTCAGGACCGGGACGAGGACTTCTGAGCCATGCGCATCGACGTCATCTCGATCTTCCCCGGCTACCTCGCGCCACTGGAGCTGTCGCTACTCGGCCGGGCAGCCGACTCGGGCCTGATCGCGCTCCGGATCCATGACCTGCGCGCCTGGACCCACGATCGGCACCGCACCGTCGACGACACCCCGTACGGCGGCGGGGCCGGGATGGTGATGAAGGCGGAGCCCTGGGGGAAGGCACTGGACGACCTGCTCACGCTCGACCCAGCGCCCGACGACCGCGCGACCCGACTCATCGTCCCCAGCCCGGCTGGGAGACCCTTCACCCAAGCCGACGCCGAGCGGCTCTCCCGGGAGTCGAGGCTCATCTTCGCGTGTGGTCGCTACGAGGGCATCGACCAGCGGGTACTGGACCACTTCGCGGAGCGGGTGACCGTCGAGGAGATCAGTGTCGGTGACTTCGTCCTCAGCGGCGGTGAGGCGGCGGCGCTGGTCATCGTCGAGGCGATCGCTCGGCTCATTCCCGGCTTCATGGGCAACGCAGAGTCCCTGGCAGAGGAGTCCCATCACCCGGGGTGCGGGCTGCTCGAGTCGCCCGTCTACACCAGACCGGCGACCTGGCGCGACCTCGAGGTGCCAGCAGTGCTGCTCTCCGGCAACCACGCCAAGGTCGCCGACTGGCGACGTGACCAGGCCAGGCGTCGTACGGCCGAGCGCCGGCCCGACCTTCTGCACCCCAGCCAGGCAGTGCGTGTCGAGGACCTGGTGGATGGCACGCTTCGAGACGAGGGTGCCGCCGTCGTGAGGATGGCAACGGCTGGCGATGCAGCCGAGCTGCTGACCTTGCAACGTGCGTGTTGGGTTCAGGAGGCACAGCTCAACGATGCCCTGTCGCTGCCGGCACTGGTGGAGTCGCTCGACGACGTGAGAGCCGGTATCGGTGCGTGGCTCACCTGGGTCGTGCGCACCGACAGTCGGTTGGTCGGGTCTGTCCGAGCCGGACTGCGAGGGCAGACGTGGCACGTCGGCCGGCTGATGGTGGCGCCCGACCTGCACGGTCGCGGGATCGGCCGGTGGCTGCTGGGGCTCGCCGAGTCCGCAGCGCCGGACGAGGCGACGCGGTTGGAGGTCTTCACGGGGGCGGCGAGCGCGTCGAACCTGCGGATGTACAAGCGGGCAGGTTATCGCCCGATGCGGGAGCCGTTCGTCGACGCGGAGGGACGAGAGGACCCGGGCGTCGTACGCCTCGCGAAGCCCCGGGGGTTGGGCTGACCGGCCGGCAGACACGATTTCTCTGTACACCAGCCATTGTGGCAGACTTGTGCGTTGGCGTCACCCGTCCATGACGTACGTCGACAGCCGGTTCTGCCGCAGGGGAGCCGCCCGACGGAGACGAGGGCAGCGCCTCACTTGACCAGCACGACCAACCAAACGCGTGGGTGACCTGCGGCACCGACGAGGGAAGCGATCAGCATGACCAACGCCATCGACACGCTGGCAGCCAAGGTGGCTCGCGCCGACATCCCCGCCTTCCGTGCGGGTGACACGCTCAAGGTCCACGTCAAGGTCGTCGAGGGCACCCGCTCCCGCGTGCAGGTCTTCCAGGGTGTGTGCATCCGGGTGCACGGCTCGGGCATCGGCCGCACGTTCACCGTCCGCAAGGTGAGCTTCGGTGTCGGCGTGGAGCGCACCTTCCCGCTCCACACCCCGATCATCGACAGGATCGAGGTCGTGACCCGGGGCGACGTGCGCCGGGCGAAGCTCTACTACCTGCGCAACCTGCGCGGCAAGGCAGCCAAGATCAAGGAGAGGCGCGACGCCCCGGCGTCTCGCTGAGCGTCCGGGTAGGCTCACGGCGTGACCGACGGGGCTGAAGGCGAGCGCATTAGCCCTGGCACCGACGGTGACCGAGGTGGCACCTCCTCAGACGCGCACACGGACTCAGACGGCTCCGGGGCGGCCCCGCCGTCGGCCAGCCGCCGCGGACGCCCGGAGAAACCGCCGTTGCCCGCGTGGCAGGAGACCATACTGCTCGTTGGGATGGCTCTCATCCTCGCTCTGATCATCAAGACGTTCTTCCTCCAGGCGTTCTACATCCCTTCCGGGTCGATGCGAGACACCCTCAAGCGCGACGACCGCATCCTCGTGCAGAAGGTCGCCTACTGGTTCGGTGACATCAGCCGCGGTGACGTCGTCGTCTTCGACGACCCCGCCGACTGGCTCGGCGAGGAGGATGGTCAGTCCCCCAGCAACCCCGTCACAAGGAGCCTGGCTGCCATCGGCCTCTATCCGGCCGGTGGGCACCTCGTGAAGCGCGTCATCGGCATCGCGGGTGACTCGGTGTCCTGCCGGGGCGGCGTTGTGTCCGTGAACGGGGAGCCGCTCGACGAGGATGCCTACGTGACGCTGCCGCCACAGGCCTGTCAAGGCACCTGGACGACTCCACCGGTGCCTGCTGGCCACATCTGGGTCATGGGTGACAACCGGGAGCAGTCGGTGGACTCCCGCGCCCACGTGGGCGACCCTGGCGGCGGCTTCATCCCCGCGAGCGACGTCGTCGGCAAGGTCTTCGTCGTCATCTGGCCGGTCGAGGACTGGTCGTTCATCACCAGGCCTGGCGCCTTCGACGATCCCCAGCTCGACCAGGCGGCGGGTCTGATCTTGTGGACCGCACCCGGCGGGTTAGCGTTGGTGGCTCTGCCAGCACTTCGCCGCCGCCGCAAGAAGAGGATCTCCCACCGATGACCGACCAGCCGACGCGCGACGGCTCCAGGTCCGGCGACGACGGGTTCGGCCGCGACACCTCGAGTGCGGACGACTCCGCGCGCACTCGGACGGAGATCGACGAGTCGCTGGAAGGCCCACCCGACGGGACCGATGGGCCTCAGCACAAGGCTGGTCCTGACAACAGGCACTCGATGGTCGGCCACGCGGGCCGTTTCGTCCGCGAGGTCGTGATCATCGTCGTCATCGCCTTGATCGCCTCCGCGCTGCTGCGGGCGTTCGTCGTCCAGGCATTCTTCGTGCCGAGTGGCTCGATGCTTCCCGAGATTCAGCTCGATGACCGGATTCTGGTCTCCCGGGTCGGTGACATCGAACGCGGCGAGGTCGTCGTGTTCGAGGATCCGGGCGGCTGGATCCCCGGCTCTGAGCAGGCACCCGCTCCAGGACCTGTCCGCAGTGCGTTCGAGTTCATCGGAGTTCTCCCGGCATCCGGGCACGAGCACCTCGTGAAGCGCGTCGCCGGACTCCCGGGCGACCATGTCGTGTGCTGCGACGACGACGGCAGGCTCACCATCAACGACCACCCGGTCGACGAGTCGGCCTTCTTGTTCGAGCAGGGCCGGCGCGCAGACAACGTCTCGTTCGACGTGGTGGTGCCAAAGGACCACATCTTCGTCCTGGGTGACAATCGCTACGTGTCGGGGGACTCCTCGCGGCACATCGACAGCGGTGACCCCTTCATCCCGACGGATCTCGTGACCGGCCGGGCCTTCGCCGTCGCCTGGCCGACCTCCAACGCCCACATCTTGCGCATCCCCGACGCGTATGACGGCGTGCCTGACGGGGCTACCCCTCCCGACGAGGGTGTGATCAACCCCGTCACACAGGGCGCGCGATGACACCGCTGCCTAGCGGGATGACGGTCCGGCGCGATGCCGGCATCTACGGCTACGAACGCGCTTTGCGACGCGTCGGGCTGGCCCCGGTCGCGGGCGTCGACGAGGCCGGCCGCGGAGCC